>NZ_JBSSAG010000011.1:0-72495 GCF_054058395.1 Thermostichus sp. OS-CIW-26
TTGCCCACCACGTCGCGGCTGTTGCGATAACGCAGCCAGCCAAGTTTGGGCAGAAAGATGCGGCTGTTGGCCTGGTCCAGCTGGATTTGCTTGGGGTCGGGATAACGGAAACTGTCGGACCGGCCTTTTTTCTTGAACTTCGGGAAGCCGGCGCGTTGGGCGAAGAAGTGGCTGTAGGCTCGCTCCAAATCCTGGAGCGCCTGTTGCAGCGGATGCACCGGCGCATCCGCCAGCCACGCCGTATCTGCGCTGTGGCGCCACGCGGTGAGCAACTTGCACAGGCCCGCATAGCCTAGCTTTTTCTGGCCTTGCTCGTGACGCTCCTTCTGCAACGCCAGTGCTTTGTTGTAGACGAACCGGCAGGAGCCAGCAAAGCGGCGCATCTGCCGTTCCTGCTGGCTGTTGGGCAGCAATTCGTACTTGAAGGCTTGAAGTCGTTGCACCGCTCAATCGTATTCTTGACCTATGCGTGATGACAACGATATTCACATGGCCGACACTGCGTTTTTAAAGGGCGTCGGCTACGGTCGGCGCTATCCTTCCCTGCCCTGAAGGACGGGGCTTGCCGCGCCTTTTGGTCAGCCACTGATAGGCTACTTGCCTGAATAAAGCTGGGATCGGCAGCGCAGCCTCAATGCTAGCCTAGTAAGGCTGTGTTTTTGTGCGAAGCCATGCCTGTTCCTAAGAAGAAAACTTCTAAAGCCCGCAGTCGCAGGCGCTACGCCGTCTGGCTGGGCAAAGCTAAGCTCCAGGCCCAGCGAGCCATGACCATTGGGCGCGCCATTCTCAGCGGTCGCAACACCGGTTTCTACTATCCCAAAGCTAAGTCTGAAGAGGATGAGGAAGAATAGAGGCTTGCTGCAGGGATCCCGGTGTCTGCGCGAGTGATTACACTGGACTAGAGCTGTGCTCCCCTGAAAGCGGTTTTGCTGCCCCTGTAGTCTTGCTCCTCCATAGGTTGCATGCGCTCCTTGACTTCCCTCACCTACTACCAACGGCTGGGTCTGTCTCCAGGGGCATCTCCTGAGGCCATCCGGCGGGCCTACCGGCAATTGAGCAAGCGCTACCATCCCGATACTTCTCCCCTGGCTCCGGAAGTGGCCATTCGCTGCTTCCAAGAGTTGCAGGAGGCCTACCTTGTCCTTAGCAACCCGGCGAAACGAGCCATCTACGATGCCAGCTTACGGGCGGTGACCGCCAACACGGGATCTCTGGGCATGCCGGGATCCCTTGGTGCCGATTCTCTAGAGCTGCGTATGGAAACCCGCCCACTTTCGGCTGGCGAGCTGTGTGCCCTGCTGCTGATGGGATCCACCCTAGTCGTGTGTTTGCTACTGGCAGGTGTCCTCGCTTGGCTGCGAGAGAGTGGGGCAAGCTGATTCTGCGAGCATTTCCTGCCCTCTTCGGTAGGACATTGGGATCGAGTTTTCGGATTCTGGATCAGGAGTGCTTGAATGAACATAGCCCGTTGACTCTAGGGTTTGATTGCTTTTCTTGAATCTCGCCATGCCTTTGCCTCCTGCAACCACGCCCCTGTACAATCACCCGCTCCACACCATCGAACGCTGGCTGGAGGATCAGGGCTGCACCCGCGATCCGCAGGATGTGGAGCAGTGGTTTTGCGAACGGCCTGGCTGGAAAGCCATTTTGCGCCTGGAAGAAACCAGCATTTGGGTGCGATACACCTACCCAGACGGCAACACGAAAACTTTATCTTTTCCCTATTCCCTCAGCCGGCAAGACGTAGAACAGGCCATTTTTGAGAGTTAGCCGAGCCATGCGCGTTCTCCAGTTGCCCGCCCTGCGCGATAACTATATCTATCTGCTCTACGATTCCGACACCGCGACAGCAGCCGTGGTGGATCCGGCAGTGGCTGAGCCCGTGTTGGAAAAGCTGGCCGAGCTGGGGGCGGAGTTGGTGGCCATTTTCAACACCCACCACCACCACGACCACGTGGGGGGCAACCGACAGCTTTTGGAGCGCTATCCCCGTGCCAGAGTCTATGGCAGCCAGGTGGATCGGGGGCGGATCCCTGGCCAGACGGTGGAGCTCAAGGCAGGGGAAACAGTGGAGTTTGCGGGTCGGCTAGCAAAGGTGCTGTTTGTGCCCGGCCATACCCGCGGCCATATTGCCTACTACTTTTCCGAGAGTGGGGATCTCTTCTGTGGCGATACCCTGTTTGCCGGGGGATGCGGGCGGCTGTTTGAAGGCACGCCGGAGCAGATGGTGGGATCCCTGGATCAACTGCGCCAGTTGCCGGAAGCCACACGGGTGTGGTGTGCCCACGAATACACCCTCAACAACCTCAGGTTTGCCCTGACGGTGGATGGGGGAAATCCCGACCTGCAGGCCCGTTATCAGCAGGTGGCTGCCCTCCGCCAGACGGGATCCCCGACTGTCCCCAGCACCATTGGCGAGGAACGCCGCACCAATCCCTTCTTGCGTTGGGATCAGCCGGCTTTGCAGGCAGCCACCGGAGCTCAGGATCCGGTGCGGGTTTTTGCCCGGCTGCGAGGTATGAAGGATCAGTTCTAGCGCTGTTTGTAAAGTTTGCTTTCTCCTGGGAGAGCGAGGGCATACTGTCGGTGGGACTGCCTAGCTATTCCCCAAAATCCTATGTCTTGTCCTGAGTGTCCGGCTCTGCCTACCTTTTGGCAGGAGGCAGGGCGTCTGTTTCTCTGGCTGCCCACCCCTCACACCCAGCGCAAGGTGGTGCGGCTTCTGGAGGCTAAGGAGGGGATCCCAGCCCCCCTTTCGGTTCAACTTTTGGAAAACCTTGGCCTGGCGGTTTCCATTGCCCAGGGGGCCCTCAAGAAAACCCTAGAAGGAATGGCCGAGGTTCTTTCGCAGCAGGAGATGCGGGCCAGCCGCGCTCTGTTTTTGGCCGGAGATAGGGATCCCTGTTGGCAGGATTGCGCCCGGGTGGAGTTGTTGCAGGAGTTGTTCCACCGCACTCAGGCCGAGCTGTTGCTGGAAGTGTTGGCAGAAAGCCGGCTCACCACCTACTTTCAGCCCATTGTCCAGGCGCGGGATCCCGCTTTTGTGGTGGGCCATGAGGCGCTGGTGCGAGGACTGGACAAGGAAGGGCGGTTGATCAACGCGGGTTTGCTCTTTGCTATGGCTCGGGAAGCCCATTTGCTCTACCAGCTGGACTTGGCCGCCCGCCGCACGGCCATTGCCGCGGCCATGCAGCACCACTTGCAGGGGGATCTCTTTATCAACTTCAGCCCCACTGCCATCTACGACCCGGCTTTTTGCCTGCGCCATACTGTCTGGGCTATTAGCCGCGCCGGGATCCCGCCCCAGCGGGTGGTGTTTGAGGTCAATGAGTCTGACCGCAGCCCCGATTTGAACCATTTGCAGCGGATTTTGCACTTCTATCAGCAGGCAGGCTTTCGGGTGGCTTTGGATGATTTGGGGGCTGGCTATGGATCCCTGAACCTGCTGCACCAGCTGCGGCCAGACATGATCAAGTTGGATGGAGAGCTCATTCGCGGGGTGGACCGGGATCCCTACAAGGCGGTGATTGCCCAAAAGCTGCTGGAGCTGGCCCAAGACCTGGGGATCACCACGCTAGCGGAAGGGATCGAGACTGCGGGGGAGCTACAGTGGGTTTGCGAACACGGCGTGGATCTGGTGCAGGGCTTTTTCATTGCCCAGCCCCAGCCTGTCCCGCTACAGCCAGCAGGATAGCCGCTCCCACAGCTTGAGCAGCCACTGAGAAGGCTACCAGACCTGGAAGGGAGAAATCATAAAGCACCCCCATCAGGGCGCTGCCCAAAAACCAGGCCAGGCCGTAGACGCTGGTAAACAGGCCGAAGGCAAAGCCCCTCGTCTGGGGGGTCACCATGCTGGCTACTGCCGCCTTCATGACCGATTCCTGAGCGCCCAAGCCAATGCCCCAGAGCACCATGCCCAGCACCGTCAGAGCATAGGTGCCGGAAAAGGCTAGAGGCGCAAATCCAGCCGATACCGCCACCGCTCCCAGCAAGCTCCACAGCCCCACGCGGTCAAACAGCCAGCCACAGCCCAGGGCTGCTAGGGCATCCACCCCCATGGCCAGGGCATACAGCAAAGGGATCCCTGCCCCATCGCTCCCTGACTGTTGTTGCAGATGCAGGGCAATGAGGGGAAAATCCGCAAACCCCATAGCCACACAGGCTGCTGCCAAAAGATACAGCCAGAAAACTTTGGGCAAGCCTTTTGCTGGAGTCATCTCCGGCTCCGGCTCAAAGTCGCGCGGACTGGGATACAGCCATTGCGCTAGCCCCAAAGCCGCCAGCCCCACCGCTGCCGGGATCCCCAAGGCCAAAAACGCGCCCCGGAAGCCATATCCCGCTCCTAGCATGGCTGCCACCAGCAGCGGCCCTGCCACTGCCCCAATTTGATCTAGGGTCTCATGCAGGCCAAACCCCAAGCCCCGTCCCACCTGCAGGGCTGCATGAGAAAGCAACACGTCCCGCGGCGGGGTGCGGATCCCTTTGCCAGTTCGTTCCGTCAACAACAGCAAGGCCGCCAAAGGCCAACTGCCCACCCAAGCCAGAGCGGGGATCACCAGTGTATTGATGCCATAACCCAGGGTGGTGAGCTGCCAGTAGCGCCCAGTGCGATCGCTCAAAACCCCAATCCCCAGACGCAATCCATAGGCCAACAATTCACCCCCGCCCGCCACCAAGCCCACCACCGTGCCGCTGGCCCCCAGGGATCCCAAAAAAGCTCCAGAAATGCTGCGTGCCCCTTCGTAGGTGGCATCGGCGCAGAGGCTGACGATCCCCAGCAAAACAATAAAGCGCAGGGCAGAAGGGGAATCGGGCATAACCAGCTCCTTGGCAATGGGGAATCTATTTTCAGATCTGGACTATTGTTGTTGATGAGGAACATGATGGAATACTTGTACCCTATGGCAAGTAACTAGACCGTCATGCATCAGAGTTTTTACTTCCGGTAGAAAGGCTTTGATTTTTTCCGGCGTGTCGATGAAAGTTACCAAAATGGGCAGATCTGTGGAAAGCTCTAGAAGGTTACTGCTGCGAATATGACTGTTTCGACCAAAGCCAGCAATAGCTCGCACCACAGTACCACCAGCTAGCCCACGCTGACGACCTAGCTCCAGCAGAGCCAGGTAGAGAGGCTTCCCTTGCCAACGGTCTGACTCGCCGATGTAAATATCCAATTTATAAACTTCTGGTTCATCATCTAGCATACTTGTATCCCTTTTGTCTTTGGGCTGTTGCGATTGTCATGGTTACAGATTTTTCCGCTTCACATAAAGTCTACAGTGAAGTGGGATCCTTGTCAGGCAAGAGATTGGCTGGCATTGGCTGTAGTGAGTAACGCTGGAAAAACTGTATATTGCTTTGGTGAAGAGTGCTCCTTAAGATAAGAAACTCCAGGGGGTTGACTAGTGGGGATCCCGGTGCTTTTAAGAAAAAAGTTATTGCCCAAAATGACCAGTTGCTGCACCTGGCTTTTGGATGGATAGATTGCTGATTGATAGGGGTTACGTTAAACGTTATCGCCACAATCGTGCCAACAGGATCCCAATCTCCATAGCCAAGGCTCCAAATAGGCAAGAACCGAGCCAATAGACAAGCCCAGCAGCAAAGCGATGTTGCTGCCAGAGGCTAAAGGTATCCAGTTCATAGGTAGAAAAGGTGGTGTAGGAACCCAGGAATCCCACCCCGAACAGCAGGCGAATTTCCGGTGAGATCTCAGGGCGTTCCATAGCCACGGTCATGAACCAACCCATGACCACACAACCCGATAAGTTGATGATCAGGGTTCCGTAGGGAAAGCTAGGGCCAAATCGCTCCGCAAACCAGAGGGATAGATAGTAGCGACTCAGGGATCCGCCAATAGCCCCCAACGCAACCGCAAAGGGAACTCTCAAACTGGGAGAGACCAAGCCATGGTTTAGGTAAGCCCACACCGATTGCAAGCGCATCTATTCTCCTTGAACTGTGTTCCCAGAACTTCCTACGGAAAAGGTGGGATCCTTAGCTTTTTCTGCCCTCAGAGATAGGGATCCTGCTTCTCTTGAAGTCCTCTTCCTCTACCAAAATTACCGGAATCGGGCTGGTTTCCAACACCGCTTGGGAAGTGGATCCCACCAAAACCTGCTCCCAGCCGCGGTGGCCCCGCTTGCCCATGACGATGTCGGTAACCTGCCGCTCCTGAGCTAGGGTTACGATGGTCTCTGCCAAGGGCCCCGAGGCCAAGCAAAACTGGTGGCGAATGTCCGCCAAAAGACGCTGGGTGAGTTGCCGCAACAGTTCTACCCCTTTCCCCTGCGGCTCATCGGTAACATGCAACACAATCACTTCCCCATCCACCCGCCGCGCCAAATCGGCCACCTTGCGCAGCACGGCTTCGGCCAAAGGGGAGGTGTCCACCGCTGCCAAAAAGCTCACCTTGCCCTGGCTGCCTACCTTGGTGGGATCCACCTCTCCTTTTTCCAAAAGCCGGGGAGCACACACCTGGGTCAGCCAAGCACCCAGGGGGGCCGTGACCAAAATCGACAGAGCCGCCAAAGCCAAAATGATCTCCCCACCGGGGATCCCTTGGGCCAAAGGGATCCCACCAATAGCCGCCTGCACCGTCGCCTTGGCCATGTTGCCCGGTAGCAAAAACAGCCGCTCCCGCCCGTTCCAATTGCTTCCCAGAGTGGAAAGCCACCAACCCAGGCCCCGCCCCAGCAGCAGACTCAAGGTCAAGAGCAGCAAGCCCGGCCAAAACACGGATCCCAGCACCCCCAGATCCAGCGACGCTCCCAGTAGCACAAACAACACGATCTCCGCCACCGTCCAGAGGGCATCGAACCCACCCCGCAGCCGCCGCGCCAAAGGGGCATCCAGCTCAATTAGAAAGAACCCCATGGCCATCACCGCCAGATAGCCGGAAAAATAGGGCCACACCTGCGGCGCCAGCACCAAGCCCAAGGCCATGCAGGCAGCCAGCAGCACTTCCTGCACGCTGTTGCGAGTCCAGTTTTGTTGGGTTAGCAGCGACACCAGAACCCGCGCCCCCAGGTAGCCTATGGCTATGCCCAGCAGGATCTCCATCCCCACTTGGAACGGCAGCCACTGCAGCGGCGATAGCTCCAGCCCCAGCAGGCGAACGCTCTCTGCAGAGCCCTGGCCCAAAAAGCTGAGCAACAGGCTAAACCCTAAGAGCAGCAGCACATCGGAAAGGGCGCTGCCGGTCAAGATAGCATCCGGGATCCCTTTGGTTACTCCCCAGCCCAAACTCTTGAGGCGCAACATCCCCGGCACGATCACGGCTGGCGACTCCGCCCCAATCACGCAGCCCAACAGCAAACCGGTAGGCCAGTCCAACCCCAGGATCCAGGTGCTCAACAGGGCCACCGCCACCGCCTCGCAGGCTGCCGGCAAAAAACCCAGCCGCAACGCCACGGATCCCTGCTGGGCCAGCTTCTCCCGATCCAGCCCCAGGCCCGCCTTCATCAAAATGATCATCACCGCCACCACCCGCAGATCCCCCACCGCTGCCAGCACCTCCGGGGATAGGACATCTCCCAGCAAGATCCCCACGAGGATCATCCCCAGCAGGGGGGGCATCCCCAGCCGACCCACGATTTGGCCGACAAAAAAGCCCATCACCAAGATCCACAGCCAACTGCCCAGCATCACCAGATCCTCATCTCCTTGTCGTCAGGGTGTTGAAGGGCAGCCCAGGGAGAAAAAGCCATCCGCGTCAGGAGCGGGAGCACCATCGCGTCCGCAGGGTGGGGCCTCAAACAAAGCCAAAGACCCCTACCCCCTGGACTTGCCCAGAAGTGTAGGAGTCATCAGCCTCAGCTTTTGAGGTTAGAACCCTCTTCCTCTATAGAAAAATTCCAAGTGAGGCGGTTGCGGCGAACTCCATCGCCGGTTGCCGGAGCACTACTCGAAAGCTGACCGGCAACTTACTTGGCGCCTAAGATATCACGCTTTGTCTTCCACTGCAATTAAGCGATAGGGGTGATCGGGACACCCAATAGAGCGATAGAAATCGCTGCACACATTGTGGGTGAGGCGGTCACTCATACCCCGGGTTACCTGCTGCACCACTTGATGGGCCACCCGATAAACCAACTTGCGGGGCAGAACCTGCAAAAACCTGGGCAAAGCCAGCCCAATCTCCAGATGAAGAGACCAGTGAACACGAGTTGTGGGCAGGTCTTTCAGGGATCCCTGTAGCTCCTCCAGCCGGAAATCGGCTTGGCAGCTGACCCGGTAAGGCATTCCCTCATCGCCGGGCAACTCAATCGAGGTCAGGCGAAACCGGTAATCTTCATCCGGCCAGATCCTCACCCCAAAACTGGGCTCCAGCTCAAACCCAAGGCCGCCCATGCGAAAAAACTGCAGCCGGTAGGTCTCGGCGGACAAAGCTTCCACCTGCAACGGCCTAAAGCACCGCTGGATCCACTGGGCGTGGCCTCTTAGGTAACGGGCCAAGGTCTCCCGATCCGTCTCCAGATCCACTTGTCCACACCGCGTGGCTCGCAAATCCAGGTGGGCTTTGTCCAGAGAGGGATCCAGAAGATCAGGGGCGCCGCCTTCGGAGGACACGGCCCTTTCACTTGGCGGAACGGCGGGCTTGGAGCTGGCGATAGACATCCTTAATATCCACCTGATAATGAGCAAGAGCCACGAGGCAGTGGTACCAGAGATCGGCCACCTCACGGGCCAAAGCCACGCGGTCTTGATCCTTAGCCGCCATCACCACCTCAGCCGTCTCCTCGCCAAGTTTCTTCAAAATGGCATTTTCCCCCTTGGCTAGCAAGCTGCTGGTGTAGGAATCGGGACGGGGATCCGCCTGGCGGGCCTTGACCACGGCAAACACCTGAGACAGAGTATCTGCTGCCGGGATGGGATCCCTTTGATCCCCTGGCAGTGGGCGGAAGAAGCAACTGCGCGCCCCCGTGTGGCAAGCTGCATCTCCCACCTGCTCCACCAAGATCACCAGCGCGTCGCCGTCGCAGTCGTAGCGGATTTGCTTGACCCACTGCACATGGCCAGAAGTTTCCCCCTTGGGCCACAACGCCTGCCGCGAGCGGCTCCAGAACCAGGTGCGGCCTGTTTCCAGGGTTTTTTGCAGCGATTCCCGGTTCATCCAGGCCATCATCAGCACTGTTCCGTCCAGGTAGTCCTGCACGATGGCCGGGATCAGGCCCTGCTCATTGTAGGTGAGGCTGCCTAACCAAGCCATCTCCTCCGGTGAAAGGGCTCTGGGGGACTGCCAAGAGAGGCCCGAGATCACAGCAGCAGCCATAAGGGTTTGGCAGAAAATCAATCGAGATTATTAGCAGGATAGCAGAGCAAGCTCTCCCAGGGGTACCTCCAAGAGCGCCCTCCAGGCCAAAGCCAGTTTCGAGAAGCCATTGAGAAGTCCTGCTGCCCAGGCCAGCAAAGCTTAACTTGGTTTTAACCTCAGTATCAGGCCAATCTGCTAAGTTTGTTACCGGTTTTCCCGCCGTGAGGTAGCTTATGCGCATCCAAGTCGAGAACCTTTGGGTTGCCTTCAAAAACAAGGTTGCCCTAAGGGAGGTTTACCTTGACCTATTTGGCGATGGAGCGCAGGTTGTGGCCTTGATCGGACCTTCGGGAGCAGGAAAGTCGACCTTTCTTAGGCTTTTGAAAGGGATGGTCAAGCTCAGCGGCGGAAAAGTTTGGGTTGATTCTCTTCCTCTCCATGAAGGCCAAAGGGATGCCCTGCAACAGCTGCGCAGGCGCACGGCCATGGTCTACCAGACCTTTCAACTCATCGGGCGCCTGACGGTTCTGGAAAACGTTCTTGTTGGGCGTCTGCCTCACATGAGTCCCATTCGGGGTCTTTTCAAGCACTTTTCTGTTCAGGATTTGGCCAAGGCGGAAAAGCTGCTGGAAGAGGTAGGGTTGCTAGAGCATGCCTGGCAAAGGGCCGACGCTCTCTCAGGGGGGCAGCAGCAGCGAGTGGGTATTGCTCGCGCCTTGATCCAGGAGCCGGCCCTGATTCTGGCCGACGAGCCCATTTCGGCTTTGGATCCTAAAAATGCAAAGGTAATTATGGAGCTGCTGCTGGGAGCGGTGCGCCGCCAGGGGATTCCGTTGCTGGTTACCCTGCACCACCTAGAAATGGTGCGCCATTACGCCGATCGAGTCGTTGCTTTCAAGGAGGGCCAGGTTTTCTTCAATGGGCCGCTTTCCGATTTTACCTCTGAAAAGGAAAAGGAGCTCTACTTTGGGGAGAAGGAAACCCACGAGGCAAGCGAATGGTTTTCCTCAACCTTGATGGTCTAACAAGATCCACCTTCAACCGCAAGTTAACTGCAAAGGAGAAAACCTTATGCGGAGAAGAAAAATTCTGTTCCTTGCTGCCTTCCTCATGGGAATTTCCAGCTGGGTTCCAGGGCTGGCTCAGAAGCAAAACTGGCCCAAGGAGCTGGTGATTGCTGAAGTACCGGTGGAGAGTGCTGCCGATTACGAAGCTCGCTATGCTCCCTTTTTGGATTATCTCAAACAAAAACTGGGGATCCCCGTCCGCCTGTTTGTGGCCGGTGACTACACGGCGGTGATGGTCTCCCAGGCACAAGGCCAAACTCACGTAGCTTTCTACGGCCCTGGCTCCTACGTAGATGCCATTGAAAAGGCCAACGCTCCCATTGAAGCGTTCGTGAAAGAGGACTCGCTGCGCTCGGGTACCGTTTATCACTCCTTGATACTTTCCAAGAAAGGCAGTGGCATCAAAACTCTAGAAGACGCCAAGGGCAAAGATTTTGCTTTCGTCGACCCAGAGAGCACCTCTGGCTTCAAGGTGCCCATGGCCCACTTCTGTCTTGAGGCCAAAATCAAGCCCAAGGAGTATTTCAAGCGGGTGGTTTTTGCTGGCAACCACGAGTCGGTCATCTTGGGGATAGCTCAGGGAACCATTCCCGTTGGTGTAACCTGGGATACCGGGATCAGCCTTGCCACCAACAAGGGGCAGATCAAAGGCATAGAGGACTTTGAGGTCATCTGGAGATCGGATCCCATTCCTTCCTCTCCCTGGGCCTACCGTAAAGATCTGCCAGAGGATCTCAAGGAGGCCTTGCGCACGGTCTATCTGGAGTACGAAAACACGCCGGAGGGTCAGAAATGGCTGGAGGCTCGTGGGCTGAAGGGCTTTGAGCCGGCTAGCGACGCAGATTACGATCCCTTCCGCAAGGTCAACGATGCTCTTAAGAAACCTGAGTGCCAACTCTAGGAGACTTCCCCCCCTGCCAGCAGAGCTTAAGCGCAGGGAGCTGAGCACGGTTGTGCTGTATGGGGGGGTTTTTCTCGCTCTCTTGCTGACGGCGGAGCCTGCCGAGATCTCGCCAGGAAAGTTGTTAGCTGGCTTGGGGAGGAGTGCGGCCTTCTTGGCTCGCTTCTTTCCTCCCAGCTTTTACTTCTTGCCCAACTTCCTTTACTCCCTGTTGCAAACCCTGATGATGGCCCTCTGGGGCACCTTCCTGGCCACTTTTCTCACGGTTCCCTTGGCCTTCCTGGGATCCAGAAATGTCATGCGTTCCCCTGCGGTTTACCTGCTTGTGCGCGGGCTCATGGATGTCCTCAGGGGGCTCAATGAACTGGTCTTGGCATTGGTTTTTGTGGCCGCAATTGGCCTAGGACCCTTGCCAGGGATCCTAGCTTTGACCCTGCACACGGCGGGTGTGGCAGGCAAGCTCCTCTCAGAGGCCATCGAGACAGTAGATATGAAGCAGGTGGAGGCGGTAGAGGCTACAGGTTCCCACCCTTTCCTGGTTATCGCCTATGGCTTCTGGCCGCAAGTGGCTCCTGCCTTTTACTCCAGCACTCTCTACCTTTTTGAGGCTAACGTGCGCTCGGCAACGGTCTTGGGCTTGGTGGGGGCAGGGGGCATTGGGTTTGATTTGATGCAGACCATACGAGCCTTTCGCTTTCAAGATGCGGCCACGGTTGTTCTGCTGATTCTGCTGGCTGTATTTACAATTGACAAAGTTTCGGCGCGGATCCGCCAGACCCTGATTTAGGAGGCTGGGATGCAGCCCCTAGAGATGCTAGAGCTGTTGCAGGAGGCCCCCGAGAAGGAGGTGCTGGCTTTGGCGCGGGAGGTCAGGCCTGCTCTGGGATCCAGCCAAAAGCTCAGGGAAGGGGCAGGGCTGCTGGCGCTCCCCTTTGAGGACTCCCGCACGGGGACGCCCTTCTACGTGGGAGAAGTGCTGGTCTACGAGGTCTGGCTGCGCTTTCCAAAAAAGGGAGTAGAAGGATACGGGATGGTGCTGGGGGAAAAGCCGCGTCTGGCGCGCGCCCTGGCCTACCTAGACGCCGCTCTGCAGGCGGGAATTGCTGTGGAGAAGATCCAGGCTTTGGCGCTAGCGGCCCAGAAGGATCTTCAAGAAGAAGACGAGCGCCTCTGGCGCAAGGTAGCTGCAACTCGCCTGGAGGTGGAGACTCTGTGAGCCTGGGGATGTCCAAAGCCTACGGCCCCACACCGGGACTGGCAGAAAAGCAAAGCCAGCAGGTCTTCCGGGCGTTGGTTAGGGCGTTGAGCTACCCTGGCCGTCTGGAGAGCTTTCCCGCTCGCTCCCTTCGCCAAGCCTTTCGCCTCATTGGGCTGACGCTGGTGGACGGCAATGTAGGGGTTTGGGCGCCAAGCTGGCTGCTGTTGGATTTGCGTGGGCAGGATCCCCGGCCCGTGGCTTTGGAGGCTGCTGACTTTGTCTTTGCCGAGCAGCTGGAGAGTTTGCCCGCTGGCCCAGACAGCCTTTTGGCTCTCAAAAGAGGCACCCACCTTGAGCCTGAAGCGGGAGCGACCCTTATCCTGGGGGCCCCCTTGGGCCGGGGATCCCCTGTGTTGCTCAGAGGGCCCGGCATAGCTGGGGAGATCCAGTTGGCTGTAGGCTTGCCCTCTCTGTTTTGGCAGCTGCGCTCCCAGATCCTGGCCTACCCGCTGGGAGTGGACATCCTGTTAACTGACGGCCCCCAAGTGGTAGGCTTACCCCGAAGCGTGGAGGTGGGTGGATGGGCTATGTCGTAGCGCGGGGCAGCCAAGAGGCCATTCTCAATGCCGAGGCCCTTTTTCGCGAGCTGTTGTCAGCGACAGAAGCCAAAAGCAGGCGAGGCCGGACAAAGCAGCTGGCTGGGCTGCCCTATCTCCTGGATCATGTGATGGCAGAGGCGGGGCTGTGGGCTCCGGAGCTGGCGGCCACTGCCCTTGTGCAGACAGGGGGGGACCTCTACGAGGCCCTGCTGCTTCTGAGAGCACACCGGACTACTCTCCCTCGCCTAGGGAAAGCCCAGCTGCAGAAAAAGGAAGATCTCCTGCTGGTGCGTCGGCTTTCCTCGGCTTTCAAGAGCATTCCCGGCGGCCAGGTCTTGGGGCCCACCCTAGACTACAGCCTGCGTCTTTTGGGCTTTTCTGAAAGCCCCCCGCTAGAGCCGGCGGCCGTGGCTGCTGCCCAGCACTATCCTTCTGTGCGCAGCTGGCTGAGGGAGCAAGGTCTGCTGGAAGAAGATCCCACGGCAGAGCAGCAAGCCAGTAGCCCTGCTCCAGGGGAAGAGATTCCCGACTTGACGCGGCAGCCACTGCTGTTTCCAGCGCCGCGGGCCCACCGCCTGCAAGCTTTGGCCAGGGGAGATACGGGGGGACTTCTGGCTCTGGCCTACAGCGCCATGCGCGCCTACAACGTCCACACCCACCCAACGGTTGCCGAGTTGGGCGTGGGCTATCTCGAGGTACGCGCCTTTCATCCTGTGCGGGGGGGAAGCTTTCGCCTGGGGCGGATCCGCCTGGTCTTTACTGAGGTGGTGGGACACGGAGAAAAAGGATACCGCTTGGGCTTTGCCGCTAGCCTGGGTTGGAACGAGGGGCGGGCCATCGCTGGCGCCATGCTGGATTTGGAAATGGATCGCCCCAGCCATCCGGCTCGCAGCGAGGAGTTTGTCCTGGTGCATACGGATCCCGTGGAGGCCTCCGGCTTTGCCCTCCACTACAAGCTACCCCACTACGTAACCTTTCTCAGCAACTGGATGAGCCACTTCCAAAAGGAGGCCTCCCTTGAAACCCAAGCATAGCTATGCCTACCTGGATCCGGAGGCCAAGCGAGAAATTCGGCGCAAGGTTCTCAAGGCCCTGGCCATACCGGGCCATCAAGTTCCCTTTGCTAGCCGGGAAATGCCGCTGGCTCGCGGCTGGGGCACAGGGGGATTGCAGCTTACGCTCAGCCTGGTGGGGCCGCAGGACGTGGTGAAGGTCATTGACCAGGGGGCCGATGACTCTGTCAATGCCGCCAACTTGCGCCGCTTCATTGCCCAGGTCAGCGGCGCTCGAACAACCACCGACACGCTGGAGGCCACCCTCATCCAAAGCCGCCACCGCATCCCCGAGGAGCGGCTCCAAGAAGGTCAAATCCTAATCCTGCAAGTTCCCATCCCTGAGCCTCTGCGCTATGTGGAGCCCTCTGACGCCAGGGCGCGGGAGCTACATGCCCTGGGCGACTATAGCCTGCTGTGGGTGGATCTTTTTGAGGAGCACCTACGCCACGGCCGGAGCCGCAAGGGAGCGGCCTACCCAGTTCTGGTCCATGGGCGCTATGGGATGGATCCCAGCCCTATGCCCCGCTGGGATCTGCCCAAGCTGCATCTGGCAGCCCATATCACCCTCTTTGGGGCCGGGCGGGAGAAGCGGCTCTATGCCGTCCCTCCCTACACCCGGGTGGAGCCCTTGGCCTTTGTGGATCGGCCCTTCCAGCCGGAGCCCATTTTGGGATCCTGCCGTCGCAGCGGTTGCCGCCACGTCTTCCTCAACGCCATTCCCCAAGAAGATGGCAGCTTGGCCTATGAAATCTCCGACCAGGGCTATATGGAAAAGCTGCTGGCCGGGAAAACGAGCGGTCCTCTATTTGTGGAGAAAGAGCATGGCTGAGGAGACCCCCCTTCTGGAGCTGGTCAAGGTTTGCAAAGCCTACGGGGATCGCTGGGCGCTTAAGAACGTCAGCCTCAAGCTCTATCCCCAAGAGGTGCTGGGGGTGGTGGGAGCTTCCGGCAGTGGCAAGACTACTCTTCTGAAGATCCTTTACCTTCAGGAGACAGCCCAGGGGGAGTATCGGCTAAACGTGCCGGGTTGGGAGGGACGTAACCTGCTGTTGCTCTCTCGCTACGAGCAGCCTGCGGCGCGGCACTACCTGGCCATGGTCTATCAGGATGCCGCCCAGGCCCTGCGCATGGGCTTTGCGGCCCTGACTAATGTTGCGGAGCCCCTTGTCCTTAGAGGAGAACGGCGGTTTGGAGTGCTGGAAGCGGAGGCGCAGGAGGCTTTGGAGCGAGCCGATTTTCCTTTAGAGCGAGCCGGGGATCCCCCAGCTTCTCTTTCGGGAGGAGAGCGCCAGCGGGTACAGATTGCCAAAGCTTTAGTCCAAAAGCCTCTGGCTGTTCTTTTGGACGAGCCCACCACCGGTTTGGATTTGCTGGTGCAGGCCACCTTTCTGGATACTCTGCGCCGCCTCAAGCGGCAGTTGGGGATGAGCCTCATCCTAGTAAGCCACGATCTCTCGGTCGTGAGGGCTGTGGCGGATCGAATTGTGGTGTTGTACCAGGGGGAGGTAGTGGAGGAGGGATTGGCCGACCAAGTGCTGGAGGATCCTCGCCACCCCTTTACCCAGGATCTGGTTGCCGCAAGACTTTAGGAAGGGCAAGGTGTTGCAGGTCGTTAACTTAGAAAAGCGGTTCTTTCTTCACCGACTGGGGCGAGAGGTTCTGGCCTTCCAGCAGGTGAGCTTTTCCCTGCAAGCCGGAGAGTTTTTGCTGCTGGAGGGCCCCAACGGCTCTGGCAAGTCTTCTCTACTGCGAACCCTCTACCGCAGCTATTGGCCTACGGCAGGACAAGCCCTCCTGCAGACCCCTCTGGGAACGGTGGATCTGGCCCGCTTAGGGGATCGCGAGGTGTTAGCAATCCGCCGCGAGCGCATCGGCTACGTCAGCCAGTTTCTGGATCCCAGGCCCCGCACCACGGCCTTGGAGCTGGTTGCGGAGCCCTTGCTGTGGCAGGGAGTAGCGGAAAACCAAGCGCGACATCGAGCAGCAGAGCTGCTCCTGGAGCTGGGTCTGAAGCCAGAGTTGCTGGAGACTTTTCCAACCAGCTTCTCGGGGGGCGAGAAACAGAAAGTCAACTTGGCTCGCTCTCTCATCCACCCCTATCCGCTGCTGCTTCTGGACGAGCCCACCGCCAGCTTGGATACTGCAGCCAAGTTGGCCTTGCGAGAACGCCTACGAGCCTTGAAGCAGCAGGGAACAGCTATCATTGGCGTTTTTCACTCCTTAGACGATGTGTCGGGTTTGGTTGACAAAACCTATTCCCTAGAGGTGAGGGCAAATGTGGCTAGCAGGGCCTAAGCTAGTTCTCCCCGATGGTGTCCTCCCGGTGGGATCCCTGCGGCTGGAGGGGGAGCGGATTGCCGAGATTCGGCAGGGGCAAGTGGGGGAAGGGATCCCTTTGCGAGGACTTACCCTGGTGCCCGGCGTAGTCGACCTCCATACCGATAGCCTGGAGCCCGAACTGGAGCCGCGCCCAGGGGTACAGCTGGCGGTGGACATGGCCTTGGGGATTTGGGAAAACCGAGCTTTGGCGGCGGGGATTACCACTGCCTTTGTAACTCTGTCCTTTTGGGAAGGCCTGCCTGGCTGGCGCAGCCCAGAAACGGCCTTGGCTATGGCAGAGCAGTTGGTGGCGCTGCGTTCCCAGCTGGCTCTGGACTTGAGGATCCACGCTCGCTATGAACTCTCGCGCCCCTTGGGAGCAGCAGCTGTTCGCCAAGCTCTCAGCCAAGGCTGGGTGGATCTCCTTTCCTTCATGGACCACACCCCCGGCCAAGGCCAATTCCGGACGCCGGAGGACTACATCCGCTACATGGCTCGCCAGCTGGCCCGGCCTTCCGAGGAGGTTGCCGCTAGTTTGGCGGCCAAGGCGGGGGAGGAGACCTTGCAGAGCTTTGCCCAATTGGCTCAGCAAGCGCAAGCTTTGGGGGTACCTTTGGCTTCCCACGACGACGACTGCCCCGCCAAGGTTCAGTTAATGGCCAAGATGGGCCTGAAAATTAGCGAGTTTCCGGTTACCCTAGCAGCAGCTTTGGAAGCGCGGAAACTGGGCCTGCTGGTGGTCATGGGGGCTCCCAATGCCCTGAGGGGATCCTCCCATGTCGGCAATCTCTCCGCTTCGGAGGCTCTACAAGTAGGAGCCCTAGGCGCCTTGGCCACTGACTACTCCCCCGCTTCAGCCTTGAGGGCTGCCTTTGCCTTGGCGGAGAAGCAGCTGCTGGATCTGCCCCAAGCCATAGCTTTGGTCACTCACAACCCTGCCCAGGCGGTTGGTCTGCAGGATCGGGGAGCCCTTCGCCCAGGCCTAAGAGCCGATCTAGTGGTGCTGCGGGAGAAACCCTTCCAGGTTATGGGTGTATTCGTTGCCGGCAGGCCCGTCTTTCTCAGAGATAGCCTCTGTTGGAGGGGGGTCTTCTAGGCTTCCCGCCAAGGCCTAGGTTGGAAGGCGAAGACAAGACTTAGTCCTGCCCGAAGGCAACCCTGGGCAGCATTTTCCGGGTTGGCTTGCGCTCCAGGGACAGGGCAGGCCGTTCTAAGCGCGTATCCACCAGTACCGAGGGAGAGGCCAAGTTAACGCGCTCCAGCAGACGCCGCAGCAGTTGAGCATCGATGATGTCCACCCCTTGGCGGGCTGTCGCCGTTCCGGCCACCAGGGGGGTAGGGGTGGCTGGAAGGGGGGATCCCATCTCACTGCGCTCAGGTGCAGCCAGCACCAATTCCGCCATTGCCTGGGCCAGCTCTTGACCATACACCCCATCAGGGCCCGAAGGGAGTAGATCCAGCCGTCCCTGCTGAGCAGCCAGGTGGCTCAACCCCAGTTGCACCGCCACCACCGCCGCCCCCCGATCCCCCCGCCTCAACGTGCGTTGGCCGGCCAGAATGCTCTTGAGTTGGGCTTTGGCCGCCTCTTGCTCGCTGCCGGGCAAAAGTTGCACTAGCCCTTCCAGCTGATCTCCCTCAGAGCCAGCCTTGGCCTCGGGATGGGGATCCTCCCGCCAAAGGCGAGTCAGGTCGTAGAGCAAGATGGCATGGGGCACAGGACGGCTGGGCTGGTTGGGACCGGCATGGCCGGTGGCGAGGATCTCCCCTTGGTAGACCAGGGAGGTGCTAAAGCCAGAGTCCAGCAGCACGGCTTCCCGGATCCCGGTTTTGGGCAAAATACGGGCCAGGGTGGCGGCGTTGACATGGGTTTTGGTAACTCCGATCACCACCTGATCTTGGTCATCCACACCAAAGAAAGCCCTGGGGCGGAACTCGGCGGCGCTGGAAAGACGGAAAGAATCGATCTCCGTCTGAGAGAGGGCATGACCATCCTTGACCAGCCACAGACCGGCCACAAACAGATCCGTGACATCCGGCATCAACTGGCGGATGTTCTCCAAGTGGGTCATGGTGTCGGGATCAAAGGGCACAAAGCGGATGCGATCCCTGCCCAGCAGCACCAAGGGGCGACCGCGCACCACCTTGTCGTCTTCGGGGCGACCGGGGATGAAGGTCTTGTGGTTGGCAGCCATCACCGGCCCCACCATGACATTGCTGGCAGAGTTGATCCAGGGGATGGAGAAGAAGCTGCCGTTAATGCCAGCATCGGCCTGGTAGCGCTGGACCAACGTCCTGACTTCGTAGCGCCGTTCTGCGTGCACTGTGGCTGCCCGTCCGCCGCGGATGGTGAGCACCCGCACCCCGTCAATGATCTCGTCGGTCAGAGCCAGAGGCTGCGTCACATCCAGCCAGTAGTCGAGGCTGCGGCTGAGGGTGAAGGTGCGGGCGCCAAGAATGGCCTCGGTGAGGCGAAACTGGTTAAAGCGTCGCACCTCCAGCAAGTTGGGCGATTGTCCTGTAAAACCGGGATCCATCGTAAAAGACATCCGGTAACCGGCATCGGCCAGGTATTGCTTCACCCGCTCGTCCCGGTTGCCTTCGGGATAGGCAAAGTAGTGGATGGGGTGGCCCAGCTCCTGCTCCAGCTTGGTCTTGCAGTCAAACACCTCTCGCCGTAGGCGGGCATCGTCTAGCACCCGCAGATCAGGAGGATGGTTGACGGTATGGGCGGCAAAGTCAATCAGCCCGCTGGCATCCATCTCCCGCATCTGATCCCAGGTGAAGTGATCCTTGCTGGTGGGCACGCCGACAAAGCCGGTTTGCACAAAGTAGGTGGCGGGGTAGTTGTACTCCTTCAAAAGGGGGTAGGCGTTCTCGTACAGGCCCAGGTAGGCGTCGTCAAAAGTGAGCAAAATGGCTTTTTCGGGCAAGGGATCCCCGTCCCGCAGGTGTTTGTACAGTTGGTCGATGTGGATGGGGGTCAACCCCGCCTGCTTAATGGCCTCAAAGTGTTGCCGCAGCTCCGCCGCCGTAGTGTCGAACCAGACCTGCTTGCGGCCAGCCACCACATCGTGATACATGATGGCGGGCACATAAGAAAGGCTGGCCAAGGGATCCAAAGCAAAGGGATCCCGCTCCAGTTGGGTCTCTAAGGAGATGGGCAAGCGCTGTTGAGCCGCTTTAGCGTGGGCGCGGGGGGCAGGGATCTCCGCTAGAGGTGGCGAGAGCCCCGGCAGGCGGCTGACCCAGTCGGGATGAGCAGTTGCCCAGGCCACCAGGGCCCCAGCCCCAAATCCCAGCAGGATCACCAGCAAGCTTAAGAAGGGGAGTAACCTCGGTCGAGACTTGACCAGCGGACGTCGAGAGGAAGAGGAAAAGCTCTGTCGTGGAGTGGGCGAGGGGTACGGCTGGGATCCCCTTGCTGACCCAAAGCCTGCATGGCCTTGGGGCATCGACCCTCCCAAGCGCGTCGGCTGTCGTCGAGATGTCATGGCCTCACTCCCCACTCCCAATTGCAAAAGCTCAGCCCTCGCCGGAACGCCTTTTCCTACCCAAAGCCCACCCCCAGGACAGCAGGAAAAGGCAGCCTTCCAGGCAACGGCAAAACCAACGCCAGCCTACCACCCCATCCTCAGGTTGGGGATAGGGGAGAAATCGCCGCATGCTTTCTACAGGGATCCCTCGTTGAAATTGTTTGAACCAGAACGGCCTGGACGGGTGGCCTGAAAGAACCCAGAACCTCCCAGGAAGCCGCCCGCTACTCAAGGGTGCTTAGCAGATTGGACTCGGCAATGCTGACGATCTTGCCTCCCATTTGGGTGATCCGTTTCACTTCTTGGGAAAGGCGGCTGAAGGGCACTTTGTACTCGACAACACTTCTGCGCACACCTCCTCCCACGAGGCCGGATACCTTGATGGCGAAGATTTTATCGCTATTGGGCAGCCCTCCTTCTGAGCTGCTGGCCTGAGCAACCTCTGGTTCTGGAGCCGATGCCACCTGAGGCGCCGTGGCGACGCTCTCCCGCTCCAGGAGTAGCCGCCAGCTGCGGGGATAGGCAGGCGCCAAACGATAGACCACCTTATAGGAGCCGGTTATGTGGTCATCCTCGGCCTCCACCTTCACCACAGTTCCCGCTGGAATGTCCAGCTTGGCCCCCTTAGACATGACTTTAATTCCCGGCCAATTGGTGGGCACATCCGTCAGCAGCTCGACCTCAAAGGCTTGATCCCCCAACAACAACTTGGCCATCTCAACAACTCCGTTTTGCTCAGCACTCAGTGGCGAGAGAGCCGCTCACAGCCACAGCTTTACCGTCAGACATTCTACCGCTGCCAGGTGCCCACCAGAAGCTTCCCGCTGGCATGGGTCAGCTGACGTCCTCCCTTCAACGAATTGAGGGAGATCACTGATGTCCTCCCATTCTAGAATTGGGGTGTTGTAGATTTGTTAAGCAGCTGTAGATTTATTGCGGAGGTAGAGGGAGCGCCATGAACCTGTTGAGCTTGGCCTTGCCGGATCTGTCGGCAGCTTCGGATGGGTTAGCCGCCACCTTGCAGCCCGTAGCCCAGTTTTTTGCCGGCCTTAACTTGCCCCAACCCATTGTGCAATGGGGTCACCCCTTGATGATGGGGATCGTGGTGGTGGTGATGGGCAGCTTTGTCGGCCTGACTGGGTGGCGAGGACGGGCCTTGCGTCTGGCAGCCGCCTCCACAGCGCCAGAGGGATCCCTGCCGGAAGCGGCCCAGAAGCCTCTGCTTGACCACCGCAAATTGGCCCCCTGGATGGCCACCTTCATTGCCTTGGGCTACACTGGCGGCCTTCTTTCTCTGGTGATGCAAGGGAAGCCCCTGTTGAGCAGCCCCCATTTTTGGACGGGATCCCTGGTGTTGCTGTTGTTGGCGGTGAATGGAGCTTTGTCCCTCAGCGGCTTTGGGGGCAACCGCGCTGCTTTGCGCACCACCCATGCCTATGTGGGCAGCCTCATTCTATGTGTACTGTTTGCCCATGCCCTGCTTGGGCTCAAGCTGGGTTTGTCGTTGTGAGTGGCAGTAGGCTTCCCTCTGCCTGGGCAGGAACTAGCGATAAGGCTGCAGGGATTGCAGCAGGTGGAGCACGGTGAAAATGCCGATACCCAGCAGGACGACGGATCCCACCAGGTAGCTGCTGGCATTGGAGCGCTGCTCTTCCAAGAGGGCTTCAGGGGATTTGGGGGCAATCATAAACCTTTCCCCAGAAAGGGGTTTTCGGATCACGGGATCCCCTGCCTCAAAACGCACCTGCCCCATGGTAAACGCCATCGCATCCACCGGAATCACCCATTCCTTATAGATAAAAGCTCGGGTGGAGCGATTTTCTGTTCTCACTCCGGAAAGGTAGCGCTTGAGATTGAAGTTGAACCGGCTGGGCCCTCTTCCTGGAAAAATATGCTCATCCACAACCGACATAGCCTCTATCTCCGCACCTGTGGGATCCACCCTCACCCTTCCAGTTTCGTCTTCGATGAAAAAAGGGATCTGGCGAACCACCGAGTGAAGGGTTTCGTCTCTCGTTCTCGTCTCTCTTTCAAGGAGATATTCCCGACCTGTGCTCGGATCGTAATACACGTTGGCGTAGTGTTTTTGGGGAGAGCTTACTTCGGAAAACGGCGATTTTTGAGGATAGCCTGGAGAGCCAAGCTGCTGGGGGTAGTCGGGGTAACCAGGCTTTTTCTGGAAAGAACCGGAACCGGGGTAGCCAGGGTTGGGCTTTTGTGGAAAAGAATTAGAGTAGTCGGGATCAACCCTTTTCTGAAAAGAACCGGAGTCAGGTTTTTCCCGACCATCTCCCCCGGATAGGATTTTGCTCGGGATCCCAAGCGTAGAGCGTTCTGATATTCGCCTTCGCTGATCCGTTCGCTATACGCTACATCGCCTTGGCTATTCAAATACCTTCGATAGCATTCGATCTCGTCATACTCCCAAGAGATCTCAGACTTGTAGTAGACGCAAGGCTGTCGCGAAAGTTCCGATACCAAAGGCCGATCGCACACAACCCTGCCGTAAACTTGAGCCAAGTTTGCTCCTTTTGCCTGGGGGTTGGTCTGACCGAGATGGCGAAGCTCGGCTATCTTGAGCAACCGAGTTGCAGAGAGCTGTTGAACCAACCTTTGGGAGCGCAAATACTCAACAGTAGAACTTGGTGAGAAATCACCACTTGGCCAAGTCTTTCACGCTAGCGGCGCGGAGCGCTTGGGGGAACGACTGGGGAGATAGGCACCGCCGTCGTGGAGGGGAGACCTGATACAGCTAAGTGCTGTCGCAGAACCAGGAACCAGAATCCTTGCTCTTTGGGGCGGGGGGCATGTCAATCGCGCAACACGTAGCCTACCCCGCGCACCGTCTGGATAAGGCGCTTCTCCCCTGGGCCTTCGATCTTGAGGCGCAAGTAGCGAATATAGACCTCGATGATATTGGAGTCGCCCGTGAAGTCGCAGCCCCACACATGCTCTAAGATCTGTTGGCGGGTGAGCACCTGACGGGGGTGTTCCATCAAGTAGCGCAACAGGTCGTATTCTTTGGCCGTCAGCTCCACCTGTCGCTCTCCCCGGGTTACCTCCCGCGTTACGGGATCCAGGGTCAGGTCCATGAACACCAACTGGCCGTCGCGGGATCGCTTTGGCTGCCGCAAATAGATCCGTATCCGAGCCAGCAGATCCTGAATGCTGAAAGGCTTGACCACGTAGTCATCCGCCCCAGCGTCCAAGCTTGCTGCCCGATCCGCCACCTCATCTCTGGCGGTCATCAGCACCACGGGCACGCGGTTGCCCGTTGAGCGCAGTCGCCGACAAATTTCCAAACCTGAGATGCCGGGCAACATCCAGTCCAACAGCACCAAGTCGGGGTTTTGGTCGCAGGCTGCCCTCAACCCGGCCATGCCATCGCTGGCTACGCTGACTCGATATCCCTCACAGGTCAGCTCCGTTTCCACAAAACGAGCCAGCTTAGCTTCATCTTCGATCACCAGAATGTGGGCAGAAGAGGGTTCAGGCTCTGGCATACGCTCTCTTGCTGAATCCAAGGAAGACGCCGAAAAACTTGCTCATTGCCCCCAAGCATATCTCAACCGTATGGATTGGCAGTCGAGATGAGTAAACTACCCGGCTCCGACCGCTAAGCGGTACGGAGCGGGCTTTCAGTAGCCCTGAGCCTGCTCTGCTTTACCAGAGAACAAAACAGGCCCGAACCTCTAGGCTGGTTTACGACAGCCCCCAAGAGCGCAATTACGTTTGCACCATTCAAGTCCGCATCTCCTTCCCATCCACAGTGCCCACACTTGAACGACTTACCACTGCGATAGGATTGCGCAGGGTCGGGATGGATGTGCAAACACCGGTGGCAGGTCTGCGACGTGTAGGCAGGCGGAACAAGAATCAGAGAAACCCCTGCAACCCTCGCCTTGTATTCCAGAAACTGACGTAGTTGGTAGAACGCCCAACTGTTGGCCCTGCGCCTTTCGGTTTTGCTGCGTGGCTGTTGATTGACCCTTTCCCGGATCCCTGTCAAGTCTTCCAGAGCGATAGCGCTGTTTGTGGCTTTTGCCCTGGAGACAATAGCTTTGGAGATGCGATGATTGACCCACGTTTGAAAGCGTCTTTCCTTGCCAGACAGCCGTTGCAACAGTTCTCTGCATCTGCGCCGCGAACTGCGTGTGCCCTTACTGGCTTTGCGTTGGAGTACCGCCCTCAACCGGGAGTAGCGCTCTCGGACTCTGCTCAACTGCTGTCCATTCCAGTTATCTCCTTCCGATGTATGGGCAATATCTGTCCTTCCCAAGTCCACCCCGATCACCTTGTCGATATCTTGTTGCTTGGGTGGTTTTTTCTCTACGCAAATCTGGATGTAGTAGGAGCCATCTTTGCGCTTGACCAGCGTGGCAGCTTTTGGGTTGGAACCAGCCAGCATCCCACGCTGGTAGTTGCCAATGGCCAGTTCAAAGCGTTCTCTCCCTTCCACCGTGGTCAGCGACACCGTCCAGTCTTTTTGACGGAACGAAAAGATACGGGCGTCGTAGGTAACAAAGCCGCTCTTAAACTCCTTGACGGGACGCTTTTTCTGCTTAGCCACTTTGCGGGAACCCGCTACCCGTCTGCACACCTGTTGAGCCAAGTTACTGGACAAGCCAAACCGGGATCGAATCTCGTAGTAGCAAAGGGATTGGAGTTTGACTGCGTTGACTACTTTTTCTGGTGTGTTTTGGTTGACCCAGTTCAATGCCTGTACAAAGGCATCCATCGTCGCGTCCAATTTGGCGGCTTGCGACGGGGACACCTTGAGCTTGCAGGATATGGTCAGGACTTGGCTCATAAGTTCATTGTACTTCATCAAAGCGCATTCCTCCCGGCAGTGACCCTACGGGTACAGTGCGGGGCTCCTGCGATTTCTAGCTGAATCCGTCCTAGCCTGCAACAGCCTTGTGGAATTGCCTGGGGTTGATATCAGCAAGTGCTTTGAGTTATTCAAAAGGCATTCATGTACCTTATCACCATGAGTATCCCAAGCCATGACCCTCTCTCCTGTTCGGCTCACCCCGCCCCTACCTCCCATTCGATGGGAAAAACTGCCGGAAGACTTTCCCTTGCCGGATGAGCCTGTGGAAAGCACCTTACAGCCCCTTTTGGCTGCTGCTCTGCGTGAGGCATTGGAACTCGCTCAGATGATCCCTGCCCAGGCTTTGATCGCCTCCAACTTTGGCCTTTGCAGCACTGTCGGGGACAAGGTGGTGGTGAAAGCCCCCGACTGGGTTTATGTGCCCGCAGTACAGCCGATTCCCGAAGGAGAGATCCGCCGCAGCTATACCCCACACTTAGAAGGGAATCCCCCGGCGATTGTGATGGAATTCATCTCCGAAACCGAGGGCGGCGAGTACTCCATCAATCCCCACTATCCCTATGGAAAATGGTATTTCTACGAGCGCATTTTGCAGGTGCCTGTCTATGTAATCTTTCATCCCAAAACCGGTGAGCTGGATGTCTACCGCCTGGAGAATGGCCGCTATACCCCTGTATCGGCGGATGAAAACCGTCGCTACTGGATCCCGGAGATTGGCTTGTTTTTGGGGGTGTGGCGGGGACAAAAAGCCGAGACCAAAGCCAACTGGTTGCGGTGGTGGACTGCCGATGGGAATTTGCTCCTATGGGGAATCGAACAGGTAGAGCAGGAGCGGCAGCGGGCCGAAGCGGCAGAAGCAGCCCTCGAACAGGCCCGTCTGGAACAGCAGCGCCTAGCCGCGAAATTGCGGGAGTTGGGCGTGGATCCCGAGGCAATAGCCGATTGAGGGCTCTCCTAGTAGGTGCGCCCGCGCCAAGAGCGGGGCCGGCTGAGGGCAGATAGGATTATCCGCAGAACGGCCAAGGGATCCGCCAGAGGCGACATCCAGAACGTCCAAGGGGGATCCTGATAGGAGCCGCGAATGCCCAGCAGTACACCTAAGCGCAGAATCAGTAAGCCTAGGTTAAGCCCCAGCAGCACCTGCTCCGTCAGGGAAAAGGGAAACCCCATCCCGGCTTTGCCCAACAGCCCTACAACCACCGGCCCAGGGATCCCTTGGGTGAGGACGAGGAGAGCTATATCCCCCCACAACTGGGCCACAGGGGTGGCATCTTTCAAATCGAGGGATCGGCCCCACTCTCGCCAAGTTTCGCCAAAAGAAGTGTACATGCGCACCTTGAGCAGGTGCCGACCGTCGTAAAAAGCTACTTTAAAGCCGGCTGCCGCAATCTGCCGCACCAAGGTGACATCGTCACAGAAGGAGGCCCGCGCCAGCGTGTAGCCGTTCATGGCTTCCAGCACCGACCGGCGCACTAGCATACATTGCCCATTGGCCATCGTCCGTTCCGGCAGGGTGGCGGTGTCTCCGGCTGCCCCGTAGCGGTAGATCAGGGTCACCAAAAGAGCCGGTTGCAGCCAGCCTTCCCCCCAGTGCTGCAAGATAAACTGCGGTGCCAGGGTGATCAGGTCGAGCCTTTGGGCCTGGGCGGTTTCCAGCAGGCGCTCCACCAAGCCTGGCTGGGGGCGGGTATCGGCATCAATGCCCAGGATCCACTCAGAGGCCGGATCCGACTGGAGAAATCCGTAGTGCAAAGCCCAGGGGCGGCCCACCCATCCGCCGGGGAGGGGATCGTCGGTCAGCAGGCGAAAGCGGGGATCCCGCTTGGCCATCTGCAGCACTTTTTCGGGGGTGCCATCTTGAGAGCGGCTGTCCACCACCAGCACCTCCCGCAGGACGGAGCTCTGTTGGTGCAATCCTTCCAGGCAGGGATCGATGCGCTCGGCTTCGTTGAGGGTGGGCAACAACACGCTGACCAAGCCCGGCTGCAAAGGGATCCCAGGCTGACCGGGAGGCAGAGGGGAAGGGCGCCGCAAAGAGGGCAGCAGCCGCGCCAGCAGCACCGCCAGCATCGGCACTTGCATAACCAATAGGCTCAGGGCGGCAGCATCTCCAGCCCAGGCAGGGATCCCGCTCATGCCAGTTCTAACCTGTAAGGGAAAAGTGTCCAAGAATGCTTGCAAGAGAAGCCCAGGGAGGACAAACTCATACTCATGGTGATTTAGCAATTCAAAATCAGTCTGGTTGCATCGTGCCTGTGCCCATCCCCCCTCAAACCTGCCGGGCTTTTCATGGATGTCTTCATCCAGCTCAGCCACAAGGGATCCCCTGTTACGGTTGTGAAATTGCACAGTGAAAGGCTCAACGCCGCGATTGCCCGCGAGGTACGGAAAGAGCTAAGCCAAATTCTCACCGAGAAACCGGGACATTTCTTGTTGGATCTTAGTCAGGTTAGCCTGATCGACAGCATGGGGTTGTCGGTTCTGGTTTGGGCGCATCGCCATTGCCGCGCTTCGGGCTATCAACTCAAGTTCTGCAGCCTGCAGGAGCAGGTCAAGCTGCTCTTCTCCATCACCGGCTTGGATGCCATTTACGAGATCTACCCCTCTGTAGAAAAGGCACTTGAGTCTTTTCCGTAGCTCTCCCTATCGGGTCAACTGAGAACCGTCAGGGATCAGCTTCTCAACACCTGGATTAGCCTAACGGTTGAAAACCTGCTCAGGGGGAGGGGTTGCTGTTTTGGTTCTCGACCGTCTGGGGCCGGTTCACCTGGGCATAAACTTCTGCCTGTTGCCGAATCTGCTCCCGGACTTGGGGTGGGGCCAACCGCGCTGCTTGCTCAAACAGCTCAGGCGCTTTTGCCCGTAGGTTTTCATCGGTGGCAGAGCTGAGGGCTATGGCTTTGCCCAACACGGGGGTGAAATCACTGGGATCCGCCGCAATCAACTTGTCGTAGAGGACTACAGCTTTCTCAGTCTGGTTGTTGCGGGCGTAGACAAAGGCCAAGC
This sequence comes from Thermostichus sp. OS-CIW-26, assembly GCF_054058395.1. Classification (NCBI taxonomy): domain Bacteria; kingdom Bacillati; phylum Cyanobacteriota; class Cyanophyceae; order Thermostichales; family Thermostichaceae; genus Thermostichus; species Thermostichus sp. OS-CIW-26. The sequence continues at coordinate 27,769 of NZ_JBSSAG010000011.1, forward strand.
GCAAACGTACATCATTATCTTCCGGCACTTCTTCAAGATGCTTCTCCAGCAGGGCAATGGCCTCAGAGGTGCGGCCCAGGGTTAGCTGCACATCCACCAACTGCTGCAGCACCTGGCCATCTTTGGGATCCCCCTCGTAAAGGAGCTGGAGCTGTTCTAACGCCCCTTCAAAATCCCCCGTATCCTGTTGGATTTGGGCCAAAAAAGCTCGCAGTTGCCGATTTTCGGGCTCCAGTTCCACCAGCTTCTTCAGCGGCTCAATGGCCCCTTGCGGCTCGTTGAGCTGCAGTTGGGTGTCGATCAACCCCCGCAGGGCAATGGGGTTATCCGGCTCCCGTTCCAGCACGGCGCGGTAGCCATCTGCCTGGGCCCGCAGTTGCTCGGTTACCCGGCTGGCCTCTGGGGATTCGGAAGGCCCGAGGGCCTGGAATAGCGGGCCAAAGGAGAAGCCCAAGAAAGTTACCGTGCCCACCACCAGCAGCAAAATGTTGAGGAGCTTGCGGGCTGGGGATTCTTGGGGTTTGGACTGAGGCATAAAGGGCTCGCGCAGAAGACTCCTCTGTACTCTATCATCGGCGCCGGGGCAGGCTGCGGGGTGAGGTTACCCAATACCCAAAACTTTTAAAAACAGCATCCAAGGGGAGGGCAATGCCGTACTGAATTTAGGTAGTGCTGAATCTTTTTGCCACCCCTCACTCCCTCTTAACCATGCGGATCACCAAATTTTCGGGCTGGAGGCCCGCACCATAGCCGCAGGCTTGGTGTCGGGAGGAAAGCCCTCCTTCATATAGGTTTGCTGGTCAAAAGTCTGGATAAACTACAATAAGCCCATGAGCCAGACTATCTCTGTACGTTGCAAGCTGATAGTCCCACAAGAGTTGCGTCAAGAAATTGACCGCACTTTGCAGGGCTTTGCGAACGCTTGCAACCAGATTCTCGACGCCGCCAAACAAAAGAACTGCTGGAACACCGCCAAGCTGCACCACTTGGTCTATCGGCCGGTAAGGGCAGCAACGGGGCTGAAAGCCAACCACGTCTGTCAGGCGCTCCGTCGGGTGATTAGCAATGCCAAGGCGGTGAAGCAAGTCCACAAGTTCCGCCCCACCAGTCTGACTTTGGACGCTCGTACTTTTAAGTACCGAGAGTCCGACCAGGCCGTGGACGTGACCCTGATGAGCGGACGGGTTTGACTCAAGCTCAAGATTGGCGGTTATCAAATCGCTTTGCTGCGGGGGCAAACGCCCACCAGCGCTACTCTGTCCAAGACCAAGCAAGGGGACTACTACATCAACATTGCTGTTGAGCTGGATACTCCCCCGACTGGCAAGACTCCCAAGGTAATCGGAGTTGACTTGGGCAGGCGGGATATCGCCACCGCTAGCAACGGACGCTCTTGGAGTGGAGAGCACATCCAGGCCGTCCGTGACCGGTTCAGCCGTGTACGCGCCAAGGTTCAATCCAAACGCACTCGCAGCTCTAGGAGGCTGCTGAGAAGGCTCTCTGGGAGAGAACGGCGCTACCAGACATGGCTGAACCACAACATCAGCAAAACCTTGGTCAGGGATGCCCAGGCTATTGGTGCGGCACTGGCTTTTGAGGACTTGACAGGCATTCGAGAGCGCCTGAATCAGAAGCCTCGGAGCAAGACTGAGCGGCGCAGGACTAACAACTGGGCGTTCTGCCAGCTCAGGATGTTTGTAGCCTACAAGGCTGCCATTGCTGGAGTGCCTGTGGTGCTGGTGCCGCCTGCCTACACCAGTCAGACCTGCCACAAATGCCTGCACATCCACCCTGAGCGGGGTAAGTCCTACCGCAATGGTAAGTCGTTCAAGTGTGGGCACTGCGGGTGGGAAGGGGATGCTGACCATAACGCTGCTCAAGTAATCTCTCTCCTTGGGGCGACTGTAAACTCGCCTGAAATTCCGAAACTTAGCTGCCCCCTGGGGCCGCTGGGGATTGGGATAAAGCCCGCACCCTGCGCATAGCGCGGGTGTCGGGTAGTTTACCGCCGCCATTCTCAGCGCTTCCCTGCGGGGGATGGCCAACTTCGACGAGGAGAACTTTCCCTACGATGTTGTCTACACCTTGGGTCGCTACTTCGCCCAAATGGGGGCCTTGGTGCAGCAATATGGGGGAGTACTGGCCAACCAGAGCGGGCTGAGAAGTCTGGCTTTGTTTGGCTTAAAACAACCCGAGCTGGCCGTACAGCAGGCACTGCAGGCGGGATTGGCGCTTGGACAGTCGGCGGCGGAGTTGAATAGGTCTCTGCGGCAACTCTCCTACCCCCAGGTTAAGCTCACCCTCGGGATCCACCACGGCCCGGTTCTTCTGCTCCCCATTGATCCCCAAGATCCGCAGCGGCTGTCTGCCTTTGGCAAGTCGGTCAATGTTGCCACCTGGCTGGAGTCGGTTGAGGATGTTTCGCAAGGGGGGGAACAGTCTGAGGAACAGAGCTCCCGGTTGCTCATCTCGGCAGCTGTGTATCGAGCCGTGGAAGGGCAACTCCTGCAGGTGGAGCCTCTTTCGGTGAAACCCGTTCCCAACGCCAAACCCATCCGAGTCTACAGGGTGCATCCCAACCCCGTCAGCTTGCCGACTGGCGAGGAGCAAGCTCCAGAAGCAACCAAGCCTGAACCGCTTGGATGGCTGGAAGCGCTCCGGGAATGGCTACAGGCTTGGTCTCGTTTTTGAGGGATCCCTTTAGGCAAAAACGCCATCCCTTTGCTGAACTTGGGCCTGCAAATAGGGGATCCCCACCCGATGGCAGTAATCTCCAAAGCTCTCGCCAGGACGGCGCTCCTGCTTGTAGGCCTGCAGGAGAACTCTCATCAGCGGCACGATCTGGCTGATGTGTACCCGATCCTGAAACACTTGCGCCAGGCGATCCCCCTGCGGGCTGGCTCCCAGCCAAATCTGGTAGTAGCCATCGGGGGCGGATCCCACCAATCCCAGCTCGGCCAGGTAGGGTCGGGCACAGCCGTTGGGGCAGCCGGTCATGCGTACCAAGAAGGGCGAATCTTGCAGATCCAGCTCCTGCAACAGCTGATCCAACTGGCGCACCAGCCCTGGCAAAGCTCGCTCCGACTCGGTAATCGCCAACCCACAGGTGGGCAGGGCAGGGCAGGCCATCGACAGCCGCACCAGTTGAGGGATCTCTTCTTTGGAGAGCACCCCGTGGGACTTGAGGATCTGGTTGATGGCATCCCGCTGCTGCTCCGCAATGTCGATGAAAAGTAAATCCTGAGTGGGGGTCAGCCGCACATGCAGAGAAAAGGCTTCCACAATCCGGCGCAGCGCCGTTTTGAGCTGCCGCTCTGGGGTGTCCTGGATACGGCCATTTTCGATGGAAATGCCCAAAAACCAACGGCCATCCCCCTGCTCGTGCCAGCCCAGGTAGTCGTCGCTGTTGGGAACAAACTTGGGTAGGGGGCGAAACCGGGGCAATTTTTCCCCCACATACTCCTCGACAACGCGGCGAAACTTGCGGATCCCCCAGTCTCTCACCAAGTATTTCAACCGCGCCTGCTTGCGGTCGTGCCGGTTGCCGTAGTCTCGCTGCACGGCCAAAACCGCTTGGCAAACCCGATACACCGCCTCCGGAGGGGCAAAGCAGAGCTTCTGGGCCAGCAAGGGCTGGGTTTCTTCCTTGCCGTGGGTACGCCCCATGCCCCCACCCACCACGATGTTGAAGCCCTTCAAGTTGCCCTTGCGATCCGTGAGCACAATCAAGCCCAGGTCCTGGGAGTACACATCTACCGTGTTTTCCCCGGCTACGGTGATGGCTGTCTTGAACTTGCGGGGCAAATAGACGGGGCCATACAGGGGTTCTGGGCCCTCTAACCTCACCCCGTTGCCGACAAACTTCTCGGCTTCCACCACTTCCTCATCCACCGGTGGGATGGGAACCGGCTCCCCATCCACCCAGATCTCGTAGTAGGCAGAGGTCTTCGGAGCCAACAGATCCGCCAGCTTGCGGGCATACTCTTGGGCATAGCGATAGGCAGGGCGATTTTTGTAGGGGGCCACCGGTGCCATCACGTTGCGGTTGACATCGCCGCAGGCGGCCAGGGTGGATCCCATCTGTTTGAGAATGCTGGCTATGGTGGCCTTGAGGTTTTTCTTGAGGATCCCATGCAACTGAAAGGTTTGCCGCGTTGTGGCTCGCAGGGTGCCATTGCCGTACTCATCGGCCAGCCGATCCAGGGTCAAGTAAAGCTGGGGGGGCACGTGTCCCCCTGGGATGCGGGTGCGCAACATCATCGAATAGGCCCGCTCCAATCCTTCCTGCTTCCGTTGCTGCCGCCGATCCCGGTCGTCCTGCTGGTAAGCCCCGTGAAACTTCAGCACCTGCACCGCTGCTTCGCTGAAGTGGGTGGTGTCTTGGGCCAGCTCCTGCTGAAGGGGATCCCGTAGAAAGTGGCTGTCTGCCTTGATCTGCTCCACCTTGGAACGCTTGGCCTCGGATGGGATCATGGGGGGCATTGGTGATCTCCGGTAAACCGGTCGGAATACTTGTGAATAACAGGCTATCACCTCCCTTGGGCGGCGTCCAGTTGGAAAAGTCAGCCTCCTATCCGGGTTTTGTTCCAAACCCGCAAAGCTTGTCATTTGAGTCAGCTGGAGATGTCGGCGCTGCTAGCTGGCCAGGGCTAGGCGGGCACCATACTCCTGCACCGACCACAGTTGCCAGGCACAATTCCCCTGCAGCTCCAAAACCAGGTCGTGGTAGGCCAAGAGGGTGGGACGATGGCCGACGCTGATGTAGGTGGTGTTCAGGTGTTGCAGCTGCAGGTAGAGCAGTTTTTCGTTGGCCACATCCAGGGCGCTGGTGGCCTCGTCCAAGATGGCGTAGCGGGGCTGGGTGATCAAAATGCGGGCGAAGGCAAGGCGCTGCTGCTCCCCAAGGGAGAGGGTGCTGGCCCAATCTTTCTCCACATCAAAGCCGCCCACCCGCTCCGGCAAGTCCCCCAAGTTCACCTGGGCCAAGACTCGGATGAGATCTTCATCGGTGAGGTCTCGGCGGCGTTTGGGATAGAGCAGTTGATCCCGCAGGGATCCCAGCAGCATATAGGGTTTCTGGGGCAAAAAGAGCATCTCCTGAGTATCTGGGCGGGCGATGGATCCCTGGCCGTTGGTCCATAGGCCGGCAATGGCCCGCAACAGGGAACTTTTGCCGCTGCCGCTAACACCGACAATCAAAAGCCGCTGGCCGGCTTCCAAGGCGAAGGAGAGATCCCGCACCAGGGTTCGTTCTGAATTGGGGGTGAGCAAAGTGACGTGGTTTAGCGCCAATTGCTGGGCAATGCGAGTTTGAATGTTGCTTTCCCGAGCGCCGGTGTGGCGCAGCGCCGGATCTTCCAGAGACTCGTGAAAGGAGCCTAAGCGGTTGATCCCAGCGGCAAAACTGGAAATGCTTTGAATCTGGTTGGCCACAATGGAGAGGGCGCTCAACACCTGGCTGAAGGCAATGGTGGCTTGGGTAATGGTGCCGAAATCTCGCACGCCGCTGAAGTAAAGGGGGGCGACGATGACATAGGGCACAATGCGGGTGAAATAGTTGTAGGCGTATTGGAAAATATCGATGATGGCCTGCCAGATGATCAGCAAATTAAAATTGCGCAAGGCCGCACCAAAGCGATGCAAAATTTGCCTGAGTTCTTGATCCTCTCCCTGGTAGAAGGCAATGGACTCAGCATTATCCCGCACGTGCACTAAGCTGTAGCGAAAATCGGCTTCGTAGCGCAGTTGATCGAAGTTAATTTTGATCAGCTTGCGACCAGCCAAAATGGCAATGGCGGTACCAATGGTGGCATAGACCACCAGCCCCAACGCCAACGGACGAGAAATGCCATAGAGAATGCCAGTAAAAGCATAGAGGGTGAGAATCGAGTCGAGAATGTCCAACAGGAAGGAGAGGGTGGTGCCGGTAAAGGAGCGAACATCCTCGGAAATGCGCTGGTCGGGGTTGTCGATTTCGGTGTTGGCGGCGTTGGAATCCAGCTCGTAGTAAGCCCGCTGATCGAAGTAGCGATCCAGAAAATGATCGGTCAGCCATTCTCGCCAAAACAGCCCTAGCTTGAGGCGAGTGTAGCGGTAGATCACCAAAATCGGAATGGCTGAGATAATCAGCACTCCATAAATAATCAAAAACTGCCAGAAAGTGGGCTCTTCTTTTTGCTGCAGAGCTGTGTCGATAAACCGAAAGATAAAGCTGATCATCACGTTCAGCCGGTTGACCGTCAGCGACAGAAACAGCAAAAAGGTGAGCAGCACCCACTGCAACCAGCGCTGGCGAAGCTGCCGCCACACTGCCCCAAAACAAAGGCTGCTCAGAGCCAAGCTGACCGAGGCCACCCACAGCACTGGCGAGGACAAGTTTCTCTCCGTTTGGGCCACCAATCCGGCTGCCACATTGGTAAAAAACTCCGGGAACAGGGCTTGACCGACCAAAGTCACCCCAATCTCCACAAAGAACATCAGGGCAACCACAAACACCATGGCCGCTGCCAGCAAGCCCAAAAAGATCCAGCCCCCATAGCGTACTCTGGGGTAAAAGTAGGGCTGGGCCACCGTGATAAACCGATCCCACAGTTTGCGGTCAAAGTTAAATTGAGAGGCTTGGGATTCCATTGTTGTGGTCGGCGGAGAGAGCAAGATCGACATCTCCCAGGCTAGCAGGCCATGGGTGCCAATCTGTGTTCAACAGGAGCGGATTCATTGGGGGTGGAACAGGTTCGGTGTCCCTTCAACCTTGCAACCGGTTTTGCCAAGCCGATTGGGCCGCCAGCCACACCGTCTGAACCGGCACGTGAAACTCCTGGGCGCGGGCCACACAGTCGCGAAACTCCGGCTGAGCGTTGACGATGCGGCCATGGTGGCGGGCCACTTTGATGTCTACCAGGCCGTAAGGGGTTTCCACCCGCTCGATAACCCGCTCCAGCAGGGTGCGCTGCTGTTGGAAGTGGCGAATGCCCAGGGTGGTGGTCTCCCGGAAGATGAGATCTTGACACTCCGGCACCCGATCCGGCGGACAGATAACGGTGAGCAGGATCCCCGGCCGCCCCTGTTTCATGGTGATCGGCTGGGTAAACACGTCCCAGGCCCCGAGGGCCAACAACTGCTCGCAGGTGTAGGCAATCACTTGGGGGTTGAGATCGTCGATTTGGGTTTGCAACACCGATACCGTTTCCGTTAGCTCTCCCCCATCGGCTTCCCCAATCCAGAGACGAAACACGTTGGGAATGGGCAGCTCTTGGGCACCGGCCCCACGCCCCACTTTTTCCACCCGCATCGGCGGACAGGGGCCAAACTCTTCCGCCAACGCCACGGCCAAGGCTGCTCCTGTGGGGGTTACCAGCTCCGCTTCCACCCCGTTGCTGAACACCGGCACGCGGCCCATTTCCCACAGCTCGATCACCGCCGGCACCGGCACGGCCAATTTGCCATGCTCTGTGCTCACCCAGCCGCCCCCAATAGGATGGGGGGATGACAACACCCGCTCCACCTGCAGCCAATCCAGGCCGATGCAAGTGCCGACAATATCCACCAAAGCATCCACTGCCCCCACTTCGTGAAAGTGCACTTTTTCCACGGGCACTTGATGGACTTTTGCTTCTGCCTGCGCCAACTTTTCAAACACCGCCAAGCTGCGGGCCTTAATGGCTGGGGAAAGCTGGGATCCCGCGATCAAAGCCTGAATCTCCATCCAATGCCGGGCAAGGGATCCCCCACTCTGGGATCCCAGCACCTCCACCACAGCTTGCAGAGCAGGCTGCCCACACCGCTGCACCCGGCTCACCTGCAGGCTATATTCCCCCTCGATGCCCAACGCCTGGAGCTGACGGTTGAGGTACTCCAAAGGCACCCCGCAATCCAGCAGGGCTCCTAGACACATATCGCCGGCAATGCCCGCCGCACAGTCGAAGTAGGCTATTTTCATGCTGGAGAACTGGGGGTAGCCGCTGCCGCCAGAATGGACTTGGATCCCTCTTGATTGTAGGCAGCAACCGGCCTGGAAAAGGCGACGGGAGAGCAGTTAGGCTTCCCTAGAGTCAGAAGATTCAGAAGATCGAGCAGCAGATTCCCGCCACTGTTGGATGATGTTGCCCAAATTGCGCCGGAATTCTCCAATTCCCAGCAGGGATCCCGGCTCGGGATCCCAGGAAGCCGAGAACACACCGTAGCTAATGCCCAAAAAACCAAGGCCAAACAAGGTCAGCGACTCCGCCAAGGTGAAGTAGGGGGGCAGAGCGACCACATGGTTGGTCAAGAGATAGTAATTCACAAAAAAGCTGCTCAGACCTAGCCCCGAAGGGATCCCAGAAAACACCAGAATCCGCCGCACCATCCGCCGGCTGACCTCAGGGGGAATCACGGCAACAGGCTCCTTCTTGGCCGGCTTCTTCTCCACCTCAACAGAGGCGGAGGGGGAGCGACGGCGAAAGGTTTTGGACTGGCGGCTGGATTTGCCCACGAAGACAGATCTCCGATAGCGTTTTGGATGGGCTGCCTACTTTTTCACCCGGATGTTCAGCCGTTCGGCCAGCTCCCGGAAGCGGTCAGGAGAATGCTTGGCGATGTAGTTGAGCAAACGCTTGCGACGACCGATCATCATCAGCAGGCCGCGGCGGGAGTTGAAATCCTTCGGGTTTCTCTGAAGGTGCTGAGAGAGCTGGTTGATGCGACTGGTGAGCAGAGCCACCTGAACCTCGGCAGAACCGGTGTCGGTGTCGTGCAGTCGATAGCTCTCAATGATCTGCTGCTTCTCTTGTTGCAATAAGGCCATAAGATCAAGGGACTGGATGCACTGCTTCAAGATAATAACATCGGCTTTTCCTCCCTCGCTATGGCCGAGGAGGGTTATGGAGAGAATGGGATATGACAACAACCTCTGGGGATCCTCCGGCACTGCCCGCTTTGCTGGAGCTGTTGAACTCACAAGACTTGGGAAATCGGCTGCGCGCTGTCAACAAAGCCAGAGAACTGCCTGGGCCAGAAGCCCTGACATTGCTGCAGCGAGCGATTCACGACGAGAATGCCCGCGTCCGTTATGCTGCCATCAGCCAGATGGGCACCCTGTCTGGCGTCGATCCGAACCTACTGTTGCCCATTTTGCAGCGCTCTTTGCGAGAGGATCCGGAGTTCGATGTGCGGGCTGCTGCCGCCGCTGCCCTGGGGGATCTCAAGCAGCCACAGGCCCTGGCCGATCTCCTGGAAGCTTATCGGCGAGAAACGGAGTGGCTGGTACGGTTTAGCATCATCGCTGCCCTGGGAGAGCTGGGGAACCCTGCCGCCTTCGACACTCTGGTGGAAGCTTTGCAGGACAAGAGCGAGCTGATCACCACAGCCGCTGCCGCTGCCTTGGGCGATCTGGGGGATCCGCGGGCCATCCCCTACCTGGATCCCCTCATTGATTCCGACGACTGGCAACTGCGCTACCGCGTCTGCATTGCCCTGGCCAAGTTGGGAACAGAAGCCGCTCGCGCCGGACTGACCCGGCTGGCCCAGGATTCCCAAGAACAGGTGGCCGTACATGCCCGGGCTGCCTTGGGATCCCTGTAGATCCCTAGCTCATGGCATTGATGATGTAGTCAAAGTAAGGGGCGGCTTCAGCGGCTGCCGCCGGCTCCAACAAGCTGAGGGCAGCTTCCTTCAAAAAGACAATCGCATCGATCATGCCGGCGATGGGTACATTGAGGGCATTGTACATTTCCCGCACCCCTATCAGGCCGATAGACTCAATCGGCTCTTTGCTGCCGGCAATAATGCCATAGGTCACCAGACGCAGATACCAGTCGTAATCTCGCAAACATTGGTTGTAGCGCTTGTCACCGTAGGCATTGCCACCGGGTTGCACGTACTCGGGCCGCTTGGCGAATAGCTGCTTCTGGGCCTGGTCAATGATGCGCTTTTTGTTTTCTGCTAACACCTGAGCGATTTGCAAGCGCCTCTCGCCGGTGGTCATGTAATTCCTGATGGCTTCCAGTTCGCTAACTGAGAGGTAACGCAGCTGGTCATCCGCGGTCTCGATGATCTGGTTGATCACGCTCACGGTAGGGATTCTCCTGTTTTCTAACTTGCTTTCAATTCGGTTCATCAATTCGCAACCCATCCCCCCAGCCCAAGGTCGGCCCAAGAGATGAGCAGGTAGCTCGGCAAGCCAGCGCCGCCGGCTGCTCCCAGTTTAGGATAGGGCAAACCTTCCCTCAAGCACTTTGGCGTGACTCCATCTCGAGACTGGCCCTAGATCCGGCCTCGCAGCCATTGGGCCATCTCATTGCGGCGTGGGGCAGCCTCCAGACACACCTCTTCGGTAATCCGCCCCTCTTGGTAAAGCCTAAACAGGGATTGATTCATGGTACACATGCCCTCATAGGAGCCGTCGGCGATCAGCTCCTCAATTTCATCCACCGCCCCCCGCTTGATGTAGTCCCGAATGGCATCGGTGTTGCGCATGATCTCGTGGGCCGCAGCTCGCTTGCCATCGGTGGTGCGCACCAGGGTTTGAGCGATGATCGCCACCAGGGTTTCTGCCAGCTGCAGACGCATCGGCTCCTGTTCTTCCGGCTTGTAAATCCCCAGCAGACGCTCGATGGTGCGGACGGCGCTGTTGGTGTGCAGGGTTCCAAAGACCAAGTGGCCCGTCTGGCCGGCCTTCAGGGCAATATCCACTGTCTCTCGATCCCGCATCTCCCCAATCAGGATGATGTCCGGATCTTCCCGCAGAGAGGCTTTCAGGGCATTGGCAAATTCCAGGGTGTGGATCCCGACCTCCCGCTGCCGCACCATCGATTTCTTGCTCTGGTGGACGAACTCGATGGGATCCTCAATGGAAATGATGTGTTTGGGAAAGTTGGAATTGATGTAGTCCACCATCGCCGCCAAGGTCGTGGACTTACCGGATCCGGTGGGGCCGGTCACCAAAACCAAGCCTTTGTGCTCTTCGGCAATGCGCTTTAGCACTTCCGGCGCCCGCAACTGCTCCAGCGTCAAAATTTTCAACGGGATCAGACGCATCACCATAGCCGGGCCAAGAAGGGAAACAAAGCAGTTGACCCGACAACGCACCAAACCCTCGTACTGGATGGCAGTATCCAGTTCCAAACATTCCTCAAACTGGCGAATTTGGCTCTCCGGCAGGCTTTCCCGCAGCCAGCCATAGAACATCTCGGTGGTGGTGACCGGGTAGTTGGTCAAAAGCATTTGCCCCCGATCCCGAAAGCGAGGCACTTCCCCCACCCCCAAATGAATATCGGAGTAGCCTTTGTCATAGGCTTCCTGCACCAGTTGGCGCAGGGTCAGGCCCGCAGGAGTAGCTGGAGCCACCGGGATCCGACCGGCAGCCGTTGGGCGAGCTGGTGGCGCAAAAGGCGGAGCGGCAGGATTGGGGCTGGGCGGCGACACTGGAGGCCGAGCAGCAGCAGCCGGAGCCGGAGTGGGCGGGGGCATTCGAGGGGGAGCGACAGGATCGGGCACAGGCACCTGAGGGGGAGCGACAGCCACACCAGGCGGAAGGGGCCGACCCAGAATGGGGTTGGGGGGGCTTTTGGCGTTGACAGGCCGGGATCCCATCCCTTGGGAAGCTGAACCCAGCACCGGATCCAGTTGCGTTGGGGGCTCCACCGGGGGCGTTTGAGCAGCCGGACGAGGCGGACGCTGCATGACCGGCGGAGCCGGGGGCTGCCAATTGGAGTCCAAATCGGTGGGAAACTGGTTTTCGGGGCTGACCTCGCTCATGACAAGCCTCGCTTCTGGCAGGGTTTGAGTCAATCTTAGGCTAGTATTCCCAGCCTGAGCAGAGGCTTAACCCACTCACCGACAAAGCTCCGGGAAGCTCCCTAAAAATTGGACGGATGGCGAATGAGACTCAAAAACTCCTCACGGGTACGGGGATCCTCCTGAAACACCCCCACCATCGAGCTGGTGACCGTCCAGGAGCCGGCCTTTTGTACCCCCCGCATCACCATGCACATGTGGGTAGCCTCGATAACCACCCCCACCCCGTAGGGATCCAGCACCTCCATCAAGGCCTCAGCAATTTGCCGTGTCAGGCGTTCCTGAACCTGCAGGCGGCGGGAGTACATCTCGACGATACGGGCAATTTTGCTTAGGCCCACCACCTTTTGCTTGGGGATGTAGGCAACATGGGCTTTGCCGATAAAGGGCAGCAGATGGTGCTCGCACAGGCTAAACAGAGACACATCCCGCAACAGCACCATCTCGTCATGGCCCTCATCAAAGATGGCACTGTTCAGTAGCTCCTCCAAAGACTGCCAATACCCACTGGTCAAAAACTTCAAAGCCGCAACCACTCGTTCCGGGGTTTTTCGCAGCCCCTCCCGTTGGGGATCCTCCCCGATCCCCCGCAGCAGCGTCTCCACCGCCGCCACCATAGCCGGATCTGAGACATCCGAGCTACCCAATTCTTCTTCCGCAAAAGTGGCTCGATCTCGAATCACCCGAGACTTGAAATGGGCTTTGTCATCCATTCGAGATTGCGAGCCAGATCCGGGTTTCGCAAGGGTCATAGCAGGATATTCCTTGGTTAACGAAAGGCTAAGAGAACTCGGTGCATGCAACTCAGCTCAGGTGGCATCCAGTCAAAGGCTGCGATAGCCAAGACCATCCTCAGTCAGGGGCAAGCCTAAAAGGCTCCCACCGCAGGCATGAAGGTGAGATCTTCCACCACCGCACCTGTGGGCAACCGAACAATATAGGTAATCAAATCGGCTACCCATTCCGGCGAGAGCATTTTGGAACGGTCGAAGTTGACCCCTACCGTGCCCGTATCCCAGAGGGACGTGTCCACGGCACCAGGGCACAGGCTGGTGACCCGAATGCCATGCTGTCGTTCCTCTTCGGCCAAAGCTTGAGAAAAGCCCATTAGGCCGAACTTGCTGGCACAGTAAGCTCCCCAGTTGGGAAAAGCTCGCTTGCCCGCAATCGAGATGACGTTGACAATCGTGCCGCAGCGCTGCCGGCGCATTCCGGGAAGTACGGCTTGGGCACACAGAAAAGCTGCCGTCAAGTTCAAGTCGATCACTCGCTGCCAATCCGACAAAGGTAAGGTGGCCAAAGGGCCAACGTGGGCCATGCCCGCATTATTGACCAAGACATCGCAGACGCCAAATCGATCCAGGAGAGCCTGCAACTGCTGGGGCAGAGCTGCTAAGTCGGCCAAGTCCATGGGAAAAACCGCTGCCTTACCCCCCTGGTCTTGGATTTGGGCCTGCACCGCCAGCAGATCAGGTTGGGAGCGGGCCACCAGAGCCACCGCTATCCCTTGTCGGGCTAGGGCTAGGGCTACCGCTCTGCCGATCCCTCGACTGGCCCCTGTAATCAGAGCACGTTCGGGAAACTTTGTCTCAAAACTCATTTACAACAAGCCTCTGGAGTGCGCCACACAAGCAAGCGCCGCCCAGGCCTGAGAAACTTCGTTAACTAAGTTTAACACTGATTTTCCGCTGCTTCGCTTGGAATCAGGGCGAGGCGTAGAAACCTTATTCTGTCCTGCTCAAGATCTGGCTGCTGGCTGTTGGATCTCGATCCGGTTGGACGGGATCCGGGGACATGGTAGTGTGGTAAAAATAGTGAAAATCTTTTGCAACAAAAACCGTCATGGCTGAGTTCTTGTTTTCTCCAAGTCCCACTGCCGCGCGGGAGGATCCCTCCTACATCCTTCAGCTTGAGGGCATCAGCAAGGGGTTTCCCGGCCAGCGGCAGTTGGTTTTGCGGGAAGTCGAGTTTCGCCTGCCCCAAGGAGACATCCTCAGCATTGTGGGCCCATCAGGTTGTGGGAAAACCACCTTATTGCGCACCATTGCCGGATTTGAGCAGCCGGATAGCGGGCGGATCCTGCTGGGGGGGCAGGTTGTGGCTGGGGAGGGGCAGTGGATCCCACCGGAGCGACGGGGAGTGGGGCTGGTGTTTCAGGATTTTGCCCTGTTTCCCCACTTGAACGTGTTGGCCAATGTGATGTTTGGCCTCCGACCCACTACCCCGTTTGCGTCGGCGGCAGGGGGTGGCAATCGCTCCCCCTCAACTGAGTTGCGAGCTGAGTTGCGAGGCGCTGCCCAACAGGCGCGGGAACGCGCTTACGAGGTGTTGCGGTTGGTGGGCCTGGAAGACTACACCCATCGTTATCCCCACGAGCTTTCGGGCGGGCAGCAGCAGCGGGTGGCTTTGGCGCGGGCTTTGGCCCCCAGGCCTAGCTTGATCCTGTTGGATGAGCCGCTGAGCAATTTGGATGTGCAGGTGCGCTACTACCTGCGGGAAGAAATCCGCAAAATCCTCAAGCAAACCCAGACCTCGGCCATTTTTGTCACCCACGACCAAGAGGAGGCTCTCTGCCTCTCCGACTGGGTGGCGGTGATGCGGGAAGGCCGTATTGAGCAATGGGGATCCCCGGAGGAGGTTTACCGGGAGCCGGCTACTCGCTTCGTGGCAGAGTTTATTACCCAGGCCAACTTTCTGCGCTGTGAGCGGCGGGAGTTTGGTTGGCAGGCTGAAGAGCTGCTGCACATCCCATTCCAGGCTTTGAGGGATCAGCCCGACCCCAGCTTGCGCTGCGCAGAGTTGATGGTTCGACAGGAGGAGTTGCATTTGCATCCTGATCCTCAGGGCGGCATTGTCATTCGGGATCGACAGTTTTTGGGGCGAGAGTACCGCTATTCCCTGATCACAGCAGCCGGCAAAGAATTGCACGCCCTAGCCCGGGAAGCCCTGCCTGTGGGCGCGCGGGTTCACATTGCTGTTGGGCAAGGTCGGCTGTTCCCCCTCGCTGAGGGGTCCTCCGTGGCTGAAAAAGAGCCAAATCGCGCAAAAAGTAAAAGTGTTGCCTGAGTCGGGGTTCTTTTGCACACCTTTAGCAACCCATCTTCCCCGCGACACGAAAGCCTTCGCCTCAGATAGGGCTTAGACTGGCAAGACGGTGGTCCAGGCTGGTAGCTCCCTCTGGAGGGACAAACTGGGTAGGCTGTTGGTGGAGCATGCCTCTAACCCCCAAAACCCTGAACTTTGCTGAATTTACTGAGCTTTAGGCGGTTTGGCAAAAGTCATTGAGAGGGATATAGTAGACCAAGTTTCCCCCTGATCCTTGAGTCCACCGCAACGGTTGCCGGGAAGTGAAGGGGGAAAGCGCTCGGGGGGTATTCCTCAGGGCTTTGCGGGATACCGCCTTCCTGTTTGGACTCCGTCCCGCTGACGCGAACAGAGATAGGCAGGATGCGATCGCTTCTTTCCTGAACCATGTTCAGGAGAGTTCAGCGTGAATGTATCAGGATTCAGTGCCAAGCTATGCAGGGATCCCGCATCGTGGCAGGCCCATCGGAGAACCGGATCGCCTTGGCGGAGTTCCGGGTGGGCGTGGATGCGGTCATTTTCTCCATCGACACTGAGCAGAATCGCCTCCTGGTGCTGCTGGTGCGGCGGCGGGAGGATCCCTTCCGCGGTTGCTGGGCCCTGCCAGGAACACTGGTGCGGCGCTCAGAATCCCTAGAAGCAGCGGCCTACCGCATCTTGGCGGAGAAAATTCGTGTTAAAAACCTCTATCTGGAGCAGCTCTACACCTTCGGGGGGCCGGAGCGGGATCCCCGCGAGGCCGAGGATGGCTATGGAGTGCGCTACCTGTCGGTCAGCTACTTTGCCCTGGTGCGGTTCCAGGATGCTGAATTGCTGGCAGACGGAGTGGAGGGCATTGCCTGGTATCCCGCCGACCAAATTCCCCCCTTGGCCTTTGACCACGAAGAGATTTGCCGCTATGCCCGCCGTCGCCTCTGCGCCAAGTTGGAGTACAGCCCGATTGCCTTTGACATTTTGCCCGCCACCTTCACGCTAGGGGAGGTCTATCAGCTCTACGGCACCGTTTTGGGCGAGGGGTTCTCCGACTACTCCAATTTTCGCGCCCGCCTGCTAAAACTGGGCATTTTGCGGGATACCGGCCAGAAAAGCACCCAAGGCACAGGCAGACCGGCAACCCTCTACCGTTTTGATGCGGCTGCTTTCGAGAAAATCCGTCATAAGCCGATGGTGTTTGTCTAAGGGATCCCAGCTCACCAATGCTAATCCGGCCAGTCCAGCCAGATCGTTAACGTTCTCCCCACGGCTAAAGCCGGGGGATTTTTTCCATCGCTCCACGCTCCTCGCGCTTCGTTGCAATGGGCTACACGAGGGCCTATATCCTCGTGGGGGACGCCATCTCCTCAACTACTGAGATGCCAAAACACCCCAGATACTTCTACTTCACCTTTAACGCTGCACCCTTCCATAAGCGGGTGGAGCGAGTCTCCCGTCCTGTCATGAGACGGTGACTTATCCCCAGGCATGAATGCCGGGGCCTGCGACGCCGAGTTTTCGGTCAGCAGCAGCCAGAGAGCTGTGCTAAGATTAGAAACCATGATTGGTATTGTTTCAGGAGTTCTCCAAGCATGTCTGCAGCAATAGATATTGCTGATGCTACCTTTGAGGCAGAGGTGCTGCGCAGCGATATTCCGGTTCTGGTTGATTTTTGGGCACCTTGGTGTGGCCCCTGTCGGATGGTGGCTCCTGTGGTTCAGGAGATAGCTGAGCAGTATGTTGGCAAAGTTAAGGTTGTAAAAATCAACACCGACGAGAACCCTCAAACTGCCAGCCAGTACGGCATTCGCAGCATTCCCACCCTGATGTTGTTCAAGGGCGGCCAGAAAGTGGATGTGGTGGTTGGCGCCGTACCCAAGGCAACTCTAACCACGATTTTGGAAAAGCACTTCGACACACCTGCCGAAGCCTGAGGGCTATGCCTTGGGTGTTTCAGAATGTAACTTTTGGGTTCTGGATTAGAACCCAGCTGCCATTTTGTGCCGAGAACTGATTAAAGTAATTCCAGAGAACTTTAGGATCCCAGCTTGACCGATTCCGTTTCTTCCCTTCTGCAAGAAGTTTTTTCCAACGCTGAGACCCGCCTAAAGCAGTTGGAGTATCATCCCAACCGGACGGCCTGGCTGCGTATTGTGCAGTCGCTGCAGCGCATGGGATCCCTGGAGCTGAGCCGTTTAGATGCCAAGATCTTGGCGGCTACTCTTGAGGATCTGGAGCAGGGGTTTGCCGCCTTCCAAAACTATGCCCACCAACGCAAGATCACCGTTTTCGGGTCGGCACGACTGGGGCCAGAAAGTCCCGAATATCGCCAGGCCCAGTTGTTCGCCTACTGCATCAGTCAACGGGGATTCATGGTGATGACGGGGGGCGGCGGCGGCATTATGGAAGCCGGCAACCGAGGGGCAGGGCTGGAAAACTCTTTTGGGCTCAATATCCAGCTTCCCTTTGAGCAAATGGCCAATCCCGTTATTGCTGCCAGCGATCGGGTCATCAACTTCAAGTATTTCTTTTCCCGCAAGCTCTTTTTTGTTAAAGAAACCGACGCGCTGGTGCTTTTTCCCGGCGGTTTCGGCACTCAGGATGAAGCCTTTGAATGCCTAACCCTGATGCAAACCGGCAAAACCAAGCTCATGCCCTTGGTGCTGGTGGACAGAACAGGTGGCTGCTACTGGAAAGAATGGGACGAATACGTGCGGGAGCACCTGCTTGGTCGCGGCCTGATCAGCCCAGAAGATCTCTTCCTCTACACCCTAACCGACGACGTGGAAGATGCCTGCCAGCAGATTGTCGATTTTTATCGCGTCTTTCACAGCAATCGCTACGTGCGGGAGCTCCTGGTTTTGCGCTTGAACACCAGACTCTCACCGGAAGCCCTAGACATCTTAAACGAAGAGTTTGCCGATATTCTCGATTCGGGCCGGATCGAGCAAACTGGGGCCTTGCCGGAGGAAGCCGAGGAAGATATTGCCCATCTGCCACGGCTGGTGATGCACTTCAACCAGCGCAACTTCGGACGGCTATGGCAAATGGTGCGCCGGATCAACAAGCTTCACCCGGAACAGCCGGATCCTCTGCAAATGCGCCCTGAACAAAAGTAGATGTATCAGCGCTCTCAGAACCATCCAAGAACCAGCAGCCAATTGTTTTGGTGGTGCTCCCAATGGGCCGGTTGTTTGTCAAAATCTGCGGCATCACCCGTCAGGATCAGGCGGAGGCCATCGCCGCGCTGGGGGTGAGTGCCCTTGGGTTCATCGCGGTGCCCAATACCCCCCGCTATTTGCCCCTCTCGGAAATGGCTCGTTGGGTGGGATCCCTGCCCGGCCCTGTGGAAAAGGTGGGGGTCTTCCTGGATCAGGATCCCCGCGCCATCGCCTCCTGGGTGGAAACGGTGGGCCTCACGGCTGTCCAGTTGCATGGCCAAGAATCCCCGCAAGATTGTCAGCAATTGGGGGAATGGCTTCCCGGGATCCGCCGCATCAAGGCCCTGCGCGTCCGCCAGCCGCAAGATCTGGAAGTGGCCAATCTCTACCGAGACTGTGTGGAGATGCTGCTTTTGGATGCTTATCACCCCCAACAGGCGGGTGGAACGGGGCGAACTCTGAATTGGTCAGAACTTGCCCACCGCTCCCTGCCCTTGCCTTGGCTACTGGCTGGTGGGCTGAACCCGGACAATGTTCTGCAGGCGCTCAGCCACCTGCAGCCAAGCGGCATCGACCTCTCCAGTGGTGTGGAACGTCGGCCAGGCGATAAAGACATCGACAAAGTCCGGCACCTGCTGCAGCAGCTTGGCTCCCAAGGGTGGGAGATTGCTCCTACTCTGCCGCCGATAACGCCAAGCGCAACGGGATGATCATTTGGCTGGGTTCCTACTGCAGCGACTGAATATCCAACCCCGGCTCGAACATCAGCTCTTTCACTTCCCCAAATCGGCCCATCACTCCAAGCTCCCGGTCGTTAAAGGTCACCAACACACCGCCCGCATTGCCGGTACGCAACACGATTGACTGCTCCGCTTCCCAATTCAACTCGGCCCCTGGCTGTAAGGTGGCCTCAAAAACCGTTTGCCCATCGGCGATGACCCGCAACCAGGAAGGGCGCTCCACAACGCGAATATCCAGACGCACCGGCTTGCGCCCCGCCCCCCCTGAGTGAGCTTCCAAGACCTCGGGGAAGACGCCTTGGATGCGCGTCCATTGGTCGAGGGTGGGAAACAGTTGGCGGGCCGTGGGCTGAGCTGCCGACAGAGTGGGATCCGGGGAGTTGGCAGCAGGCGGTTGCTGGCCGGAGCCTTCCCGGCCAACTGTTGGCAGGCTCACCAGCCAACGCCCAAAAGGATTGCCTGTGCCCTCCAAAAGAGCTGATAATCCCCCCACCGTCAGCACAATCAGCACCACATAAGCGGCCCAAAGGTGGAGAGGGCGCAGGGCAAAGGCAGGTTGCTGGCCGACAACAGCAAGAGGAGCTGGCGCGCGGGGGGTTTTGGCCGATAAAAGCGGAGAGGCACGCCGAGAGAGGGTTTCGCCATCCAACCCCAAATAGTCGGCATAGCGCTTGAGAAACCCTTGCACATACACCGGCTCCGGTAACCGGCTCAAGTCAGCTTCCTCCAGCGCCTGCAGATATTGGCAGCGAATGAAGGTATCGTTAGCTACTTCTGTCAACGTCAGTCCCCGTGCCTCCCGTGTTTGCCGCAACAGGGATCCCAGGGCTTCTAAAGAGTGTGCTGGCTCTTGCATCATTTGGCCACCTGCGGAAGAAAGGAGGCTACTGTGAGAGTTTGCACTCAGTTAGAGGCTCTGACGAGCTAATCGCGTGAGCGGGCCGGAGGCCTTAGAGGGCGCTTCCCGATCGCGTAAGCGGGACGGAGTCCTTGCGAGGATAAGCTGCTGTGCCCGGTGAGAGGGGCCAGCAAAGCTTGGAGCTCATGGGGATCCAACTGGCGGAACTGGCCTGCTTTCAGGTTGCCCAAGCCCAGTGGGCCAATGGCTTCCCGATGTAAGCTGAGCACCGGATGCCCAAGACGCTCCGCCACCCGCCGAATTTGCCGGTTGCGTCCCTCAAACAACACCACCCTCAGCCAGGAGCAATCAGGATGCTCCCTTTGCCGGAAATCCGGGGCAGGACAAAACTCCACCTCCGCCGGCAGGGTGGTGTACCCCTCTAAGTCTACTCCGTCTCGCCAATGTTGCAGAGTGGCCTGACTCGGATGCCCTTGTACCTGTACCCGGTAGGTTTTGGGCAGATGATAGCGCGGATGGGTCAGCTTCAAGGTCAAGTCGCCATCATTGGTGAGCAGCAAAGCGCCACTGCTGTCCGCATCCAGCCGGCCCACCGGGTAGAGGCGGGTTTGCCGTTTCCAAGATGGGGGGAGCAGATCCAGCACCGTCTTGCGTCCCCAAGGATCTGCACAGGTTGACAAAACCCCCACCGGCTTGTGCAGGAGCAAAACATAGCGCGCCGGATCCTTGGCCAAAGGGATCACCTGACCATCCACCTCGATGCAATCCCGCTCTGGGTCGGCTTTGGAGCCCAGCTCAGTGACCACCTTCCCATTGACCCGAACGCGCCCGGCCAGGATCCAGGCTTCCACCTGGCGACGCGAGGCCAATCCCTGCTGAGCCAAGAGCTTCTGTAGCCGTTGGGGTTCTGCCATGGGGATTTGAACAGCAAAAGCAGCAACCGAAGCTGGGGGTGCTAGGCGGCAGAGCCTGGGGCCTCCGGCCCGCTTACGTGAACGGGGTTGGAGAGCCGGTCGGACAAATCAGCAGAATTGGAGGGCAACAGCAGCATCTCCGAGTAAACTACCCGACTCCGACCGCTAAAGTGGTACGGAGCGGGCTTTCAGTAGCCCTGAGCCTGCTCTGCTCTACCAGAGAACAAAACAGGCCTGAACCTCTAGGCTGGTTTACGACAGCCCCCAAAAGCGCAATCACATTCGCACCATTCAAATCCGCATCTCCTTCCCATCCACAGTGCCCACACTTGAACGACTTGCCACTGCGGTAGGACTTGCCCTGCTCAGGGTGGATGTGTAAACACTTGTGACAGGTCTGCGACGTGTAAGCAGGCGGCACAAGAACCAGAGAAACCCCTGCAGCCCTCGCCTTGTATTCCAGAAACTGGCGTAGTTGGTAGAACGCCCAACTGTTGGCCCTGCGCCTTTCGGTTTTGCCGCGCGGCTGTTGATTGACTCTTTCCCGGATCCCTGTCAGGTCTTCCAGAGCAATAGCGCTGTTGGTAGCTTTTGCCCTAGAGACAATAGCTTTGGAGATGCGATGATTGACCCACACTTGAAAGCGTCTCTCCTTGCCAGACAGCCGTTGCAACAGTTCTCTGCATCTGCGCCGCGAACTGCGGGTGCCCTTACTGGCTTTGCGTTGGAGTGCCGCCCTCAACCGGGAGTAGTGGTCGCGGACTCTGTTCAACTGCTGTCCATTCCAATTGTCCCCGTCTGACGTATGGGCAATATCCGTCCTCCCCAAGTCCACCCCCAGCACTCTGCCCGTGCGTTGCGGTGGGGATGGCTCCGCTTCCACACAGATTTGAATGGAGTAGGAGCCGTCTTTACGCTTGACCAGAGTGGCAGATTTGGGATTGGAGCCCGCCAGCCGTTCTCTCTGGTAGCGGCCAATCGCCAGCTCAAAGCGCTCCCGACCCTCCACCGTGGTCAGCGACACCGTCCAGTCTTTCTCGCGGAACGAAAAGATACGAGCGTCGTAGGTAGCGAAGCCCCCTTTGAACGCTTTGACGGGGCGGTTTTTCTGTTGGGCAACTTTACGGGCGCCGGCCAGCCGTCTGCAGACCTGCTGGTCGCGTAAGCGGGACGTAGTCCTTGCCAAGTTACTGGACAAGCCAAACCGAGCGCGAATCTGGTAATAGCAAAGGGACTGGAGTTTGACTGCGTTGACTACTTTTTCTGGTGTGTTTTGGTTGACCCAGTTCAACGCCTGCACAAAGGCATCCATTGTCGCATCCAACTTTGCGGCTTGCGACTGGGACACCTTGAGCTTGCAGGAGACGGTCAGGACTTGGGTCATGGTTCTATCATAACTTCCGCATTCCTCCCGACACTGACCCTACGGGTACAGTGCGGGGCTCCTGCGATTTCTAGCTGAAGGGCAACCTGCAGGCTCGGCCAAGGCCTCCGGCCCGCTCACGCGAAGGGAAGATTTTTGCCTCAAGGCCCCCAGAGCCGCCATGAGCTGCGGCAGAGCCAGCAAAAGGTGCTGAGTGGCCTGTTGGGGTTGCCCTTTCAAGCAGGAAACCAAAGCTTCGGCAACACTCTGGTTTAGGGCCTGCAGAGCTCGGAGTGGAGTAGCACCCCCTAGAGAGGGATCCGGTTGCAGTGGGCTTTGAACATCCATGAAAAGGCAGAAAAGGCATGAACAGCAACCTTACAGCCCTTTCGCAGGTTGACCACAACAACGCCGCTGCCCATTGGAGCAGAGCGCTCTGGTTTGCGCAAGTGTGCCGCAGACATGGAGTCCTGTACGGATAGACGATCGGGGGAAGGGCTGTATAGCTCCCTTAAGCCTAACAAATCCAAAAACTTCAGGGCCTCCGGCCCGCTTACGCGAACGTCAAAAACTTTTCTTGGATGTTGTCCGCATTGCTGCAAAGCAAAGGCCCCTCTATCTAGTGGCCATCAAGGCAGATCCTTTGCTCTCTCGTGCAAAGCAGGCTGAGCTCCAGCGCGGATCCCTCGAAATGGTGCAACTATTCGCCGCTCGATTCGTTTTCTTCGCCCTCGGCGGTGTCCTCAACCCCAGCTTGGGATCCCTCCGGTTCCTGGGCCTCAAAGGTCGGTCTCAGTTGGTTGAGCAGGGCCAAAACACGGGATCCCCGCTCCAAAGAGCGATCCTGCAAAAACACCACCGTTGGCACCCGTCGCAGGCTGAGGCGCTGGCCGATTTCCCGCCGCACAAAGGGTGTGGCCGCTGCTAGCCCTTCCATAGCTCGGTGTTGAGCTGTCTCATCCCCATAAATGCTGACGAAGATGCGGGCATTTTGCAGGTCATTGGAAACCTCGACATCCACAATGCTGACCATCCCTGCCCCAACCCGGTCATCTTTGATCTCCGAGAGCAGGATTTGGCTGACCTCTCGTTTGATCAGCTCTGCTACCCGTGCCACCCGTCGCGCTGTCGCCATTTTTGGATACCTAGGCTAACATCATCCGCAAGCCTGCTCTGGCTGGTGTGGAGCTCAGCCCTTGCCGGCTCGATCCCAAGAACAGTAGCCAATGCTACGAGCATCTCTTCCTTCCACCTTTATCCTGAGTCCATGTCCATCTTGCCTTGAGTATGAATACCTAAAGCCATCGATGGATGGATGGAGACGTGATGATCAAGACGCCAGAGGCGCTGCGGCGCTCCATTGAGCAGTTCATGCTGAATGTGACGGAGCCGCTTGACCCGTTGCTTTCCCTGAAGCTGACTCAGCTGGTGGTGATGTTGGGGGATACAGCTTACGCGATGGGATACAGCGATGGCCAGCAAAAGCCAGAGGAGCGCTGCCGCTATTGTCCCAGTCGGGTGTTCGACAGTCTAGAGCTTTGATAGGGTTCTTCAAGGTTCTTTAGAATGTAGCTTCTGGCCGCCCCGGCTCCCAGCCTTGGGGGGAGTGAGTTGAAAGGGACGGTGGCAACCAGCCAAGATGGGATCCCATTGCTTGGCAGCCTATGACTTCCCCCGTTTTGCTTTGGCATCGTCGCGATCTGCGGTTAGGGGACAACACAGCCCTGCATGAGGCAGCCCAGCGCAGCTCCCAGGTGGTGCCTGTCTTCATTTTCGACCCGCAGATGCTGAGACGGTCGGACATGGCCCCAGCTAGGGTGGCCTTTTTGCTTCAGGCTCTGCAAGAGCTCCAAGAGCGCTACGCCCAGATGGGGATCCCACTGATCTGGCGGCTGGGGGATCCCTCGGTGGAGTTGCGGTGCTTGGCCACAGACCTGGGAGCCAGGGCCGTGTTTTGGAATGCCGATGGGGAGCCGTTCGCCCTACAGCAAGAGAGTCGAGTGCAGGCCAGTTTGGCCGCAGCCGGGATCCAGTCCTTCTCCTACCAAGATATGCTGCTGCACGGGCCGGGGGAAGTGTTGACCCAGGCGGGGGAGCCCTATTCGGTCTTCACTCCCTTCTGGCGCAGGTGGGCGAGCTTGCCCAAGCGGGATCCCTACCCGATTCCCAAAGGGCTACAACCGGTGTCCGGTCTGAAGGCGCAGCCTCTGCCCACTTTGGCAGATTTGGGCTTTGTCTGCGACCAGCGGATCCCGGCAGCGGGGGAAGCAGCGGCTCAAGCCCTTTTGGAAGACTTTTGTCAGGGTTTGCGCATTTTGGACTACGAGCGAGCCCGCAACTTCCCGGCTGAGCCGGGCACTTCTCTACTGAGCCCCCACTTGTGCTGGGGAACGATCGGCATTCGCCAGGTGTGGCAAGCCACGCGGGAGGTGGAAGCCGAGGTGCGCAGCCAAGAGGCCGAAAGCAGCTTGCAAACTTGGCGGCAGGAGCTGTGCTGGCGAGAGTTTTACAAGCATGTCTTGGCCCACTGGCCCCACGTGGAAACCGGAGCCTATCGACGAGCCTTCGACGCCCTGGAGTGGGACAATCGGCAGGACTGGTTTCAGGCCTGGTGCACCGGTCAGACGGGATACCCCATTGTGGATGCGGCCATGCGCCAACTGAACGAAACCGGCTGGATGCACAACCGCTGCCGCATGATTGTGGCCAGCTTCCTGACCAAGGATCTGCTTATCGATTGGCGCTGGGGGGAACGCTACTTTATGCAAAAGCTAGTGGATGGGGATCTGGCGGCCAATAACGGCGGTTGGCAGTGGAGCGCCAGTGTGGGCACGGATCCCAAGCCCCTGCGCATCTTCAACCCGGCCACGCAAGCAGCCCGCTATGACCCGGAAGGAGAGTACATCCGTCGCTATCTGCCGGAGCTGGCACGGCTGGATACGCCGGCTCTGCTGTGGGTGGGAGATGACCCCAAGGGAGCCTGGGCTTTGCGGGAACGGCGAAGTTGTGGCTATCCGGATCCCATTGTGGATCACAAGGTGCAGCAGCAGGCGTTCAAACGGCGCTACCAGGCGGTGCAGCAGGCCTACTCTAGGTCTGTTCGAGACGGTCTCCCCCCTCCTTCCTAGTCCTCTGTGCCGCTGCCCCCTCTCTCGACGACGGCAGACAAAAGGCAAGACAGGTGCCATTTGAAATGACCACAAAGCAGGTCTGTGTAGTTGTAGTCAATTCAGTTGACAATGAGACGGTGTTAAAGGCAAGATGACGTGGGAGTAGACCTCAGGAGGAAGCTTCATGACCTATAGCTTAGACCTGAGAGAGAGAGTCGTAGGGTATGTCCAGGAAGGGGGCAGCCCCACTGCAGCTGCACAGATGTACAAAGTCAGTCGTGCAACGGTTTATCGCTGGCTGAACCGAGAAGACCTGAGGCCGACAAAAGTCAAGACTCGGAAGCGAAAGATAGACTTGGTCGCTCTGCAGCAAGACGTAGAACAGTACCCAGAAGCTCGACTGAAGGATAGAGCCCAGAGGTTTGGCGTCCATCCCAGCGCTATTTACTATGCTCTTAGGAAGATGAAAACAACGCGAAAAAAAAGAGTTAAGGCACCGAGAGCGGGATTGGCAAGAGAGAATCCAAGAGAGAATCAACGACTCTAGGGTCTTGAGGGAGTTGGTTCAGAAGTATGGAAGTGAGAGTTTAGCTTACAATGGGCTCTGCACCGCTGACGCGAATGATGAGAGAATGACGAGACAGGGTTTGGGGAGATACGCACCTGTTTTATGCTTGGCCAAAGAGAGGGGAGAAAGTTTATGGGAAGAGAGAGAGCTGAGTAGCCGGTAGGAGGAAGGAGAGAGGGGGTTTGATAGCCCCGACGCTTTTTCAAGTAGCTCGAATGCGGAAGAATTTGAGGGACACTAAATGCCGAGTTTGGAGAGGACATCTGTATTGACTCTGGGCAATGGGCCGATTCAAAGGCCTAGGGCCTGCTCGGCGAACGGAAGGGAAGGATAAAGGATTTGATGAAAGCGGCAGGGCAGGAGGTGGTTTTTTGCTGAGGCCCTCGCCAGACTTGAATGAGATTGAGGGTGACTTTAGTGCTCTCAAGAGGGCAAGGATGCATGCTGATAGAGGAACTTCTGTGGATGAAGTGATAAGGCCTGCGGTCCGCTGTTGCAGACGGAACTGTTGTACTGGCTAGCGTCTCATTGTTATTTGGATTGACTATGGCGGCTATTCCAGCAGCAGCGAGAGGAGGGCTAGGGATCTTCAGGGCAGTTGCAGCACCTGAACGGGCGAACCAGCAGGGATCTGGGTTGTCCCTACTGGCAGCACAGCCAAGGCATTACAGCCAGCCAGACTGATGAGATTGCCGGAATTGAGGTTGGCGGCGGGCTGAAATTGGATCCCCTCAGGCCTGACCTGCAGCCGTCCCCAGAGATAGTGTTCCCGCTGACCGTCGGCATGCAGATCCACCGGGCTGAAGGCGGAGAGGATCTGCCAGTAGGGGGGCAGGGATCCGCCCATTTTTCGCAGGGCCGGGTGCAAAAAGCGCCAGAAGGTCACCAGGGCAGAGGCAGGGTTGCCCGGCAGGCCAAAGTAGAGCTTGGGGGGGCCGTGGGGATTGGGAAAACGAGCCACCGTCAGGGGTTTGCCCGGCTTGATGGCCACGCTGCGGATGAAAATCTCGCCTCCCAACTCCTCCAGCACCTTTTCCACCAGGTCAAAATCCCCCACCGATACCCCTCCGGAAGAGATCACCCCATCGGCAGAGGCCAGGGCCTGCTGGACGACCTGCCGCAACACCTGGGGCCGATCCGGCACGATGCCCAACTGGATCGGGATCCCACCCGCTGCCTTGACCAGAGCCGCCAGGCCGTACTGGTTGGAATCCACGACCTGCCCCGGCTCCGGCACCTGCTGGATGGGCACCAACTCATCCCCTGTCGAGAACAGGGCTACCCGGGGCTGACGAAACACCGGCACCATCGCCTGTCGGATGGCGGCCAAAACGGCCAGCTCCGCTCCGCCCAAAGCCTGCCCTGCCGGCAGGAGGGGATCCCCCTGGCGGGCAAAGTCTCCCTGAGGCCGGACAAATTGGCCCCGCTGCGGACGCTGCAAGAGGCGAACGGTTCCCGGCGAAGGTTGCTGCGTGTCTTCCTGCATCACCACGGTGTCCGCACCGCTGGGCAAGAGGGAGCCGGTGTAGAGACGCACCGCTTGTCCAGGCTGGAGCTCTCGGGTGGGTGCCTTTCCGGCGGGGAGAGTCTCAATCACCTGCAGCTCACAAGGGATCCCCGCTTGCACATCTTCATGGCGCACGGCATAGCCATCCATGCTGGAGGTGGGCCGGGCCGGAAAATCTTGGGGGCTATACACAGTTTGGCTGAGAACGCGGCCTTGGGCGGATCCCAGCTCCACCCACTCTGGGCCCAGCGGCTGAGCCGCCTGCAAAATCAGGGCTTCTGCTTCCGCCACCGGCAGCATCACGGCTTTTACAACCCCCTTCTCCAACACCTTTCTTCAGCATCCAGAAGTCGGTTCCGCCAAGGCCATTAAATTACAACTTAAACTGCGGACAGCGGCCATCAATTCCGACCTTGGCATGAGAAGTGTATGACCAGGATCCCACCAAGCCCCAGAGCTGGCAAGAAGTCGCAGCAAGTTGCCCATTGGGAGCTGCAGCTCTTTCGAATTCGGGATCCCGGTCTTGCTGGGGAGATGGGGATCCCGGCAGCATTGCAGCCGGCCACAGGCTATCTGGCTGCCGCGGCTGCGGAAGCTGGATACTGGTCGCGTAGCGGGCGTAGCCTTAGGACGACTGAGCCACCGGATAGCTCGAGTGCAGCAAGCGAGGTGTCTATGTTAAATGCCGCCGTCATCCTCACGATCTTCCTTGGCTTCTGGGGAGTCGTGGTCAAGCGCAACCTCATTATGAAGATCCTATCTATGGATGTTATGAGCACCGGGGTCATCGCCTTCTTCGTGATCTGGGCAGCCCGGAGCGGTGTGTTCACCCCCATCTACAAACCCTGGCGCGAGCTGGACTATGCCGACCCGGTGCCTCAGGGGATCATCCTCACGGCCATCGTCATTGGCCTATCGGTACAAGCCTTGATGTTGGTGGGGGTGATGAAGCTGTCCCGCAATCATCCCACCCTCGAAGTCGAGAGCATCGAACAGGCAGTCGCGTCAGGGGCGCAGAGCACTTCTACCGATGACTGAGCTGACGCTGGTGTGGGTGGCATTGCCCTTTCTGCTGGCCTTCACAACCTACTTGATGCCAGCCCTAACCCGTCCCAGCCTGGTGGGGATGGCTGCGCTGACGGTGGCCTATGCGGTGCAGCAGGGGGGCTTGCCCGGCACAACCGCCACACCCCTGGAGCTGCAGCTTTTGGATCACTTCGGGGTGACGCTGCGGATCGATGCCAATGGAGCAGCGATGCTCTTGGCCCACGGCCTGGTCACGCTAGGAGTGGCCCTGTATTTGGATAGACGCTTTGCGGGCAGCCGCTTTCTGGCCATGCAGTTGCTGATCGTCCACGGTAGCGCCAACGCCGTCATCATCAGTGCTGACCTGATCAGCGTCTACGTTTCCCTGGAGGTGCTCAGCATCGGCGTGTTTTTGCTGCTGACCTACGGGCGGCGGGCTGAGGGCCAACCCACAGTGGAAGAAAATGCTCCGCACCGCGATCGCCAGCTCTGGGTGGGGCTGCGCTACCTTTTCATGAGCAATGTGGCCATGCTCTTCTACCTGATGGGCGCAATCCTGGTCTATGTGCGCACGGGATCCCTGGCGATGAGCAGTTTGGCTATGGCCGACCCCACGGCCTTGGCGCTGATTGCTGTGGGTCTTTTGGCCAAGGGGGCGATCTTCGTTGCCGGCCTGTGGCTGCCCCTCACCTACGTTACCGCGGATCCCGTTGTTGCGGCGGTGCTCAGCGGTTTTACGACCAAAGCAGGAGCCATGGCTTTGGTGCGCTGCAGCGAGGCTTCGCCGGTCTTGGCCCAGGGGTTGCCCTACTTGAGCGCTGGTTCAGCCGTTTTCGGGATCCTACTGGCCCTGATGGGGAGCACGCCCCAGCACCTTCTCGCCTGGAGCTCGGTATCGCAGATGGGATTTGTGATTGCTGCCCCTCAATGGGCAGGTTTGTACGGTCTTGCCCATGGGTTGGCAAAGCCCTTGCTGTTTGTTGGAACAAGCGTGACCCATCCCTGGCGTTGGCCGATGCTGCTCTTGGGGACGGCTTCCCTGGCAGGGGTACCCGGCAGTTTGGGGTATGCGGCCAAGGCCCTCAGCTTGTCTGCTCTGGATCCCTGGCACGAGTGGCTGCTGGTGGGGGTTACCGTCGGCACCACTTGTTTAGGCGTGCGAGTGCTGCGGGCACCTGTTTCTCCAATGAAGGGGGCAACCACCTCTGCAACTCCTTGGCAAGATAAAGTGGCACTGGTGCTTTGGGGTGGGGGCTTGCTCTGGGGCTGGCTACCGGCGGCCTATGGCGCTGACAATCTTCTCAAGGCGCTCCTCAGTTTGGGCGTTGGGATCCCCCTAGGCTGGTTTTGGGAGCGGATCCCTTTGAAGGGAGGGTCGGTGAACGAAGGGCTGGAAGCAGTGGTGGGCGGCTTGAGCATAGTGTTGGTGCTGGTTTGGGCTCTGTTAGCTGTGGGGAACTATGGGACGCTACCCTGAGTTGGGTCTATTGGAGATCGGCCTGCGCCTCTTAATTTGGTTTCTGCTGACGGGCAATCTGAGCTGGGACAATGTGGCCATCGGGGTGGCGGCAACGTTGCTGCTGCCGCGCCAGGCTTCCGCACCGGTGCAATGGCGGGATTGGGGGCGAGTGCTCCAGGAAATTCTTCTCGCCATCCCAAGAGCCTACTGGGAAGCCTTCGAGATGATCCTCAAGCCCCACACTGTTGAGGAAGTTGTATACAAACAAACCCTGCCCAACCGTTCAGCAGGGCTGGTGTTTCTGGATATCTTTTTAATTACCTTCACGCCCAAAACCATCGTGCTCAATTGCAATGCCCAAGGCACTTATGAAGTCCATGTGCTCAAGCCGCGGGAGGACGTGTGAACCTACTGCTGTTTCTCCTGACCCTAACGCTGTGCTTGCCCCTGTATGCCGCTTGGCTGAAGGAAGATATTTGGCAGACGATGCTCGCCTTTGCCAGCTTGGCCACAAAGACGGCCATCCTGATTTTGGTGGTGTCGGTGGTGCGGGATGATTGGATGATCGGGATTGTGGGGGTTTTGATTTTGTCGGTGGGCAATGCGGCCTTAATGCTCTTGGCTCATGTACTGAAACGGCTGGAAATGCTTTAGAAAGGCCCTGGGGGTAGGTATGGGAGTCTGGGTGGAAGGTCTGAGCTATCTGTTGTTTGGGATTGGTGTGCTGTTTTGGTTGTGGGGAACGGCGCCGCTCCTTGGGGATCGCTCGATTTTATTTAAGCTGCACGGCCTTTCGGTGTCGGACACCCTGGGCTCTATGAGCATCATGCTGGGGCTGCTGTTGCGGATCCCACGGGAATGGCCCCTGTTGGTGTTGGCACTGATCTCCCTGGCTATTTGGAATACCATTCTGGGCTATGTGCTGGCGTTTTGCTCGCAGCGCAAGTCCCTATAGGAGGGCAGGATGGAAGAGACCCTGTTGCTGGTGATGGCGTTACTCCTGCCCCTGACGGCAAGCTTGGTGGTGACTCAGACCAATCCCTACCACGCCTTGGTAATGCGAGGGATCCTGGGGACGATTGCCGCCCTGATCTATGCGCTGTTTGGGGCGGCGGATGTGGCCCTGACCGAGGCACTGGTGGGCACTATGCTTTCCATTACCCTCTACGCCATTGCGGTGCGCTCTTCGCTGAGTATGCGCCTGGGCGTTCTTGAAGGCAGCCCTGTGCTGGAGGCCAGTACCTCAGCAGCACGGCAGTTGTTACAGCAGATGCGCCAAGGGCTACAGCGGTACCACATGCGCTTGGAGTTGGCCGCCTATGGGAGTTCGGAGGCGTTGGTGGCTGCTCTTCGCAGCCGAGAGGTACACACCATTGCCCTTGAGCCCGGTGGAGAAGCAGCAGAGTATCGCCTGGTTACACGCGTACCCCGCCTGCAGGCCATTTTGGCGCAGCAAGCTCTGGCCGCTGAGGTGATGGCGACATGAAGTGGGTGTACGGGATAGCGGTGCTGCTGGCAGCCCTACAGCTCATCGTGGGCGAGGTGGGATCCGTTTCCCTCAATCGCGCAGCGGGCGTAGCTTTAGTCGA
Organism: Thermostichus sp. OS-CIW-26; assembly: GCF_054058395.1. Taxonomy (NCBI): domain Bacteria; kingdom Bacillati; phylum Cyanobacteriota; class Cyanophyceae; order Thermostichales; family Thermostichaceae; genus Thermostichus; species Thermostichus sp. OS-CIW-26. The sequence goes on from NZ_JBSSAG010000011.1 coordinate 58,897, forward strand.
GGCAGTGGAGATTCTGGCCAGCGAAAGCGGTGTGCCCAACACGGTGACGGGTCTCATTCTGCGCAACCGCCTCTACGATACGGTCTTTGAAGTGGTGGTGTTTTCCACGGCAATTTTGGGCGCCCAATATCTGCTGGCGGATGAGCAGCCGACAGCCAATGTAGCTCAATTTACCGATATTCCCTCGATTGTGTTGGCGCGAGTGGGAGCCACCATTTCGGCTTTGATTGCGGTGGAGCTGGCCATTCGAGGGCACCTGACGCCGGGCGGGGGCTTTGCTGCTGGGGTGGCGGGGGGGACGGCCATTGGCTTGGTGGCGATCACCGCCTCTTCCGCCTGGATGGAGGCCATCTACAAACGGTGGCGGGCTGCGATGTGGGAGAAGCTGTCGGTGGTGACGTTTATCGGGGTGGCTGTGATGGCTCTGGCTGGCTGGGAATTGCCCAGAGGGGAGTTGGGAGCTCTGTTTAGCGGCGGTTGGATCCCGATTCTTAACATTTTGGTAGCCATCAAGGTGGCGCTGGGATCCTGGGCGGCAGTTTTGATCTTTATTCGCTACCGCGGCTTGTTATGAGGTTTCAAATGGGTTGATGAGAGGCACCCCTGTCCTGGCAAAATCACGGACATTACGGGTAACCAAGGTCAGTCCGTAAGCCAAGGCTGTAGCCGCTGGTTGTTTGTCAACGACGTCTTGAGGGTAAGGTACCCACAAGCATCCCCACACACCAATAACGACTAGCCCTTTGTTCAAGAGCTTTGACAATGGCTGCGTCAACGTTGCGAACAATTAACCTGGCCATAGAGCGTCTCCTCGCTCGGCAGATCCCTCTGCGACCTTGCCGCATAGCCTTTGCAAGTGCAACACCCAAAAAAGAGGGATCCCGATGAGCAACTTGACCTGCAGGTGACCTCTACAATAGAAGGCTGACTCTGCCACCTGGTGGGATCCCTATGCCGCGCCGCACCGATATCCACAAAATCTTGCTCATTGGAGCGGGGCCGATTGTCATTGGCCAAGCCTGCGAATTCGACTACTCGGGCACCCAAGCCTGCAAAGCCCTGCGGGAAGAAGGCTATGAGGTCGTTTTGGTCAACTCCAACCCCGCCACCATCATGACGGATCCCAGTATGGCGGAGCGCACCTACATCGAGCCGGTGACGGTGGACTTTGTGGCCAAAATTATCGAGCGGGAGCGCCCTGATGCTTTGCTGCCCACCATGGGCGGCCAGACGGCCCTCAACGTGGCGGTGCAACTGGCCCAGCAAGGGATCCTGGAGCAGTACGGGGTGGAGTTGATTGGGGCCAAGCGGGAGGCCATTGAAAAAGCCGAAGACCGGGATCTCTTCAAGCAAGCCATGCAGCGGATTGGCTTGGCCGTGCCCCGCTCTGGCCTGGCCCACACCCTGGAAGAAGCCAAGCAGATTGCCCAGGAGATCGGCTATCCCCTCATCATCCGCCCGGCCTATACCCTGGGGGGCACCGGTGGTGGGGTGGCCTACAACCAGGAGGAGTTTGAAGAGATCTGCGCTGCCGGCTTGGAGGCCAGCCCCGTTTCCCAAATCTTGGTGGAAGAATCGGTCATCGGCTGGAAGGAGTTTGAGCTGGAGGTGATGCGGGATCTGGCGGATAACGTGGTGATCATCTGCTCCATAGAAAACATCGACCCGATGGGGGTGCACACCGGCGACTCCATCACCGTGGCCCCAGCCCAAACCCTCACCGACAAAGAATACCAGCGGCTGCGGGACTACGCCATCGCCATCATGCGCGAAATTGGCGTAGAGACCGGGGGATCCAACGTGCAATTTGCCGTCAACCCTGCCAACGGTGAGGTGCGGGTGATCGAGATGAACCCGCGGGTCTCCCGCTCTTCTGCTTTGGCCAGCAAGGCCACCGGCTTTCCCATCGCCAAAATTGCCGCCAAATTGGCAGTGGGCTACACGCTGCCGGAGATCCCCAACGACATCACCCGCAAAACTCCGGCCAGCTTCGAGCCCACCATCGACTATGTGGTCACCAAGATCCCTCGCTTTGCTTTTGAAAAATTCCCCGGCGCAGAGCCGGTTCTCACCACCCAGATGAAATCGGTGGGGGAGGCGATGGCCATTGGCCGCACTTTTCAAGAATCCATCCAGAAGGCCCTGCGTTCTTTGGAAATCGACCGTCCCGGTTTTGGCAGCGATAGGCCGGAGGTTTTCCCCAAGCCGGAGGAAGTGCGGGCCAAGCTGCGCACCCCCAACCCCTTCCGCCTGCTCACCATCCGCACCGCTCTGCTCATGGGCTTTTCTGCCCAGGAGATTGCCCAGCTCACCCACATCGATCCCTGGTTTATCGACAAGCTACAGGAGTTGGTGGAGGTGGAGCAAGCCCTCAAGGGGCGGGAGCTGGGATCCCTGAGCGCTGACGACTTGAGACACCTCAAGCAAATGGGCTTCAGCGACCGACAAATTGCCCACCTCACTGGATCCACGGAACATCAGGTGCGGGCCTGCCGCAAAAGCCTGGGGGTGATCCCCACCTACAAAACTGTGGATACCTGCGCCGCCGAATTTGAGGCTGCTACCCCCTACCAGTACTCTACCTACGAGAGCGAGTCGGAGATTTTCCCGGCCCGCAAAGAGAAGGTGATGATCTTGGGAGGTGGCCCCAACCGCATCGGCCAGGGGATCGAATTCGACTACTGCTGTTGTCATGCTGCCTTTGCCCTCAGCCGCCTGGGTTACGAAGCGATCATGGTCAATTCCAATCCGGAAACCGTTTCCACCGACTACGACACCGCTGATCGCCTCTATTTTGAGCCGCTCACCCATGAAGAGGTGATGAACTTGGTGGATGCTGAGCAGCCGGTCGGCCTGATCGTGCAATTTGGCGGTCAAACTCCCCTCAAGCTGGCGCAGGGGCTGGCAGCAGCCCAGGCTCCCATCTGGGGAACTTCCCCCGATTCCATCGACATTGCTGAGGATCGGGGGCGCTTCGAGCGCATCTTGCGGGAGTTGGATATTCGCCAACCGGCCAACGGCATTGCCCGCAGCGTGGAAGAAAGCTTGGAAATTGCCCGCCGCATCGGCTATCCGGTGGTGGTGCGGCCCAGCTACGTCTTGGGGGGACGAGCCATGGAGATCGTCTATTCCGACCAAGACCTGCAGCGCTACATGCAACTGGCGGTGGCGGTGGATCCGGATCGTCCGGTGCTGGTGGATCAGTTCCTGGAAGAGGCGGTGGAGGTGGATGTGGATGCCATTGCCGACCGCACCGGCGCTGTTACCATCGGCGGCATTCTGGAGCACATCGAGCAGGCCGGGATCCACTCGGGCGATTCGGCCTGTGTATTGCCCAGCCGCACCCTCAGCCCCGACGTGCTGCAGGTGATTCGCCAATGGACGGTGAAGTTGGCCCAAGCCCTGAAGGTGGTGGGCCTGATCAACGTGCAATACGCCGTCCAAAAAGGTCAAGTCTACATCCTGGAGGCCAATCCGCGCGCCTCCCGCACCGTCCCCTTTGTCAGCAAGGCCATCGGCCATCCGCTGGCAGACTACGCCGCTCAAGTGATGAGCGGCAAAACCCTAGCCGAGCTGGGCTTTACCCAGGAGGTGATCCCCTCCCACATTGCCGTCAAAGAAGCGGTTTTGCCCTTCCACAAGTTTCCCGGCACCGACACGCTGCTGGGGCCGGAGATGCGCTCCACCGGTGAGGTGATGGGCATTGACACGGACTTTGGCCGCGCTTACGCCAAAGCCCAACTGGCGGCGGGGCAGAATCTGCCTCTCCAGGGGACGGTGTTCATCAGCGTCAGCGACCGGGATAAACAGGCGGTCATCCCGGTAGCCCGCGAGTTTGTGGGGCTGGGCTTTCGCCTGTTGGCCACCGAAGGAACCCAAAAAGTTTTAGCCGAGCACGGGATCCCGGTGGACAAAGTCCTCAAGCTGCACGAGGGACGGCCCCACGTCATCGACGCCATCAAAAACCATCAGATTCAGCTCATTATCAACACCCCTTCCGGTGTCGAGGCTCAGCAAGATGGCCAAAAGATCCGCCGCACTGCCCTGGCCTACAAGATCCCTCTGGTGACAACCCTGGCAGGAGCCAAAGCCACTGCGGCTGCCATCCGTGCTTTGCAGTCGGGATCCCTGCAGGTGAAGTGCTTGCAGGATTTTTTCTCTGTCTAGGATTCTGGAGGAAAAAAAGCAGGTCCCGGACGGCACCTCTTTCCTAAACCTATCCTTAAGAAACGTCTGCTCAAGCTTGGCTGCCATCAACTGCCAGTGACCGACCTTCGCCGGGAAGCTCTCAAAGACCTCCAAATTGCAACATATCGGTGCTGATTTGTATCGACAAATCCATTTTTTTCACATTCCCGTTGCGGAAGTTAGGGATCCCTGTCGGCATCCCTAAAACTGTCTAGGCTGAAAGGAGAGGATGCTTTTAGCGGTCGGCGCGGGAAGAGTTTTGCCCCGTTCAAGGAAGCCGACAAAGCAGAGAATGGTTTTGTCTCTTTAGGAGTTGGCCTATGAGTACGGTAATTCGCCGCTCCTCGGCTGCACGGCAGCTCTGGAGTTGGAATGGCTTTTGCCAATGGATAACCAGCACCGAAAACCGGCTTTACATCGGCTGGTTTGGCGTATTGATGATCCCGACCTTGTTGGCAGCAGCCTTTTGTTTTGTAATCGCTTTTATTGCTGCTCCGCCGGTGGATGTGGATGGGATCCGCGAGCCGGTGATCGGCTCTTTGATAGGGGGGAACAATCTCATCTCGGCGGCGGTGGTGCCCACGTCGGCGGCCATCGGCTTGCACTTTTATCCCATTTGGGAAGCCGCCTCTTTGGATGAATGGCTCTACAACGGCGGCCCCTACCAACTGATCGTGCTCCATTTCCTGATCGGGGTGTGGTGCTACCTGGGCCGGCAGTGGGAGCTGAGCTATCGCTTGGGCATGCGTCCCTGGATTGCGGTGGCGTTTTCCGCTCCGGCGGCGGCGGCTACGGCAGTGCTCTTGGTCTACCCCATCGGCCAGGGCAGTTTCTCGGAAGGCTTGCCCCTGGGGATCGCCGGCACCTTCTACTTCATGCTGGCTTTCCAGGCGGAGCACAATATCCTCATGCACCCTGCTAGCTGGCTGGGGGTGGCCGGCGTCTTTGGCGGCGCTCTGCTGGCCTCCCTGCACGGCTCCCTGGTGATCTCCAGCCTAATCCGCGAGACCTCGGAAGAAGAATCACAAAATGCCGGCTACCGCTTCGGGCAGGAGGAAGTCACCTACAACTTCCTGGCCGGGCACTACGCGTTCTTGGGGCGGCTGGGGTTCCCCGGCCTGGGCCTGAGAAACAGCCGTTCCGTCCACTTCTGGATGGCGGCCCTGCCCACAGTGGGGATCTGGGCGGCGGCGATAGGTATCGGCATAATGGCCTTTAACTTGAACGGCTTGAACTTCAACCAGTCCATCCTGGACAGCCAGGGCCGCTTCATCCCCACCTACGCCGATCTCCTCAACCGCGCCAATCTGGGGATCCAGGTGATGCACGCCCCCAACGCCCATCATTTTCCCTTGCTGCTGGCGGCTCAACCCTAAGGCAGGCTAGGGGCAGTCCAGCCGGAAAGCGCGGTGAATAGCTTGCAAGGCCGGGATCCCTCGATCCCGGCGCACTACACAGCTCACCTTGATCTCCGAGGTGGCGATCATCTCGATGTTGATTCCGGCTTCGGCTAGGGCTGCAAACAGGCGAGCAGCCACGCCAGGGTAGGTTTCCATCTCGGCGCCGACAATGCTGACCTTGGCAATGTCGTGATCCGCGTCAACGCCTGCCGCCTGCAGCTCCTCGGCCACCTGCCGGCAGACTGCCTCAGCAGCCATCGCTTGATCCTGAGGCACGGTAAAGGCAATGTCGGTACTGGGGATCCCGTTGTGGTAGCCCCGCTGGCTTTGGATGATGGTGTCCACGATGATCCCAGCAGCCGCCAAGCGCCCAAACAAATGGGCGGCAGTTCCCGGACGATCCGGCACTTTGCGAAGGCCCAGCCGCGATTGCTTCAAATCCAAGGCAACACCGCGTACCGGGTGGCTGTCTTGAGGGGCAGGCGGCACCTTCGCCCGATGCAAGTGGGGGATCACCTGGAACGACTCTCCCAGAGCCAAGGCGGCATCCCCGGCCCGCTCCGCAGCCACCACACAGCTCACCTTGATCTCGGACATGGAGATCATCTGCAAATTGATCCCGGCCTCGGCCAGCACCTGGAACATTTGCGCCGCGATCCCAGGTCGGCCCATCATCCCCACCCCGGCAATGCTGACTTTGGCCACCGCCTCATCCACAATCACCGCTGCACACTGCAGCTCTTGGCCAATCTGCCGGGCAACGGCTGCAGCCTCGGCCACCTGCGACCGACTGACCGTAAAGGCAATGTCATTGGTGGGCTGGGGCACGGATCCCTGCGGCAAGGAGTCCGTCCCGCTGGCGTGAGCGGCTGTGAACTGGAGCGACTGCAAAATCAAATCCACATTCACCCCTGCCGCCGCGATCCCCTGAAAGAGCTGGGCGGCAATGCCAGGGCGATCCGGCACCCCCACCAACACCAACTTGGCCTGATCCCGATCCAGCTCCACCGTATCCACCGCCAGGCCCAGCTCGATACTGCTGTCGGCAGCACGAGGACGGGGGGGAGGAGAAAGAATGAGAGTGCCCTCGCATCCCGCCTGCAACGGCTCCAAGCTGGAGCGCACCCGCAGCTTCACACCGTAGTTGCGGGCAATTTCCACCGAGCGGGGATGCAGCACCTGCGCCCCCAGGCTGGCCAGCTCCAGCATTTCATCACTGGTGATCTCCGGCAACAGCCTGGCCTCAGGCACCTTACGCGGATCCGTGGTGAAGATCCCCGGCACATCGGTGTAGATCTCACACAGCTCTGCTCCCAAAGCCACTGCCAAGGCCACCGCCGTGGTGTCGGATCCCCCCCGACCCAGGGTGGTGATCTCCAGCTCCGCCAGGCTGGTGATGCCCTGAAACCCGGCCACCACCACCACCTCTTCCCGCTCCAGGTGCTGCCACAGGCGGTCGGTGTGGATGTGCAAAATGCGGGCCCGGCTGTGATCCCGAGTGGTGACAATGCCCACCTGGGCTGCCGTCAGGGAAAGGGCAGGACACCCCAAGCGTTGCAGCGCCAAGGCCACCAGGGCAATGCTCACCTGCTCACCGGTGGAAAGGAGCATATCCCATTCCCGCAACTGGGCCGGTGTGGTCGGGGATCCCTGCAAGATCTGCTCCCCCAAGCCCACAAGGCGATCGGTTTCATCCCCCATCGCCGAGACCACCACCACCACCCGATGTCCCCGCTCCACCGTGTGGGCCACCCGTTGGGCCACGGCCTGGATACGCTCGACAGAGCCGACAGAGGTACCGCCGTACTTTTGAACGATTAAGCTGCGTTCCATGAGAGAAGAACGAGGTCAGGGGCGGTTTGGATCCTACCCCGGATCTAGGCCAAGCCCAGCCCATTTTGCAAAAACGGCGGCACCGGCAGCAGGATCAGCACCAGCAGCGTGAGCATCCCCAGCCCCAGCAGATCTCGGGCCTCGTCCAGTTCCGTCACATCGTTGAGGGCCGGCTCGTCGGCACTGGAAATCACAAACAGCAGCAGCGCCCAGAGCAACAGCCAAGGCTGCACCGTCAAGGCCAGCAGCAGCACCAACCAGCGGGCTACCCGGCCTACATTCGCTCCCATCTGCTGTCCATACACCGCGTGGACAATGTGCCCCCCATCCAGTTGGCCCACCGGCATCAGGTTAAACGCGATCACCACCAGCCCCAGCCAGCCGGCAAAGGCCAGCGGGTGCAGCTCGATCACCTGCCCCGGCTGCAACTGATCCCCCAGCACCATGCGGGCCAGAATTGCCAGCAGCACCGATAGGCGCGGGTCAATGCGATGAAAACTAATCGGGGTCGGCTGCCCCTCCGGCACCGCGGGAGGATCTGCAGGCGCTGAAAACACCAGCCCCAGCAACAACATGCCCAAAGCAACAAGGCTCCCTGCCAGCGGACCAGCGGCGGCGATATCAAACAACACCTTGCGGTTGGGCACCGGCTCTTTCAACTGGATAAACGCCCCAAAAGTCCCTAGGACAAAAGGCACCGGGATGAAATAGGGCAGCGAGGTTTTGATGTGGTGGCGGCGGGCCACCCAGTAACGAGTCCACTCATGGGATCCCAAAATGGCAAGGATCCCGACCGCATAGGGCAACCCTTTCATCAGAGAGGGCAAATGCAGCAGCCGGTCAGGGCTAACCCCAGCCGCGTGGGCCCCAGCACTGAGGGTCGTCCAGAAGGTGAATAGCAACAGCCCCAAAGCCAGCAGCGGCAACTCTCGACTGTCCGCCAGGGAGCGCCGCGCCGCCGGGTTGGGCACCAAGGCAAAAAAGGGCTTACCGGCAAACCCCTCCTGCAGCACCACCAAAAAGCGTTTGCCGAAAGTGGTTTCCACGTTTTGCTGCACCCGCTCATAGGCTTCACTGGGATCCGCCCGCAAGTTGCCCCGGCAGATGATCGCCTGGGGGCGGTACTCCACATTTTGCAAATAAAAGACGTTCCAGGGGAAGCAATGGCTCAGCTTCTCCCGCGGCACTTCGGAGATGGGGGTGTGGGCAAGAGCCAGCGAGACCGGATCTGCGGCGCCGTCTTCCTCCTCTTCCTCTGGCTCAGGTTCCCCAGCCGGCGAGGGATCCGCTTCTGGAGAGGAGTTTTCCACCTCTGGCCGAGGGCCTCCGGTTGAGGGTCGAATACCCCCTCGTCTCACCAAGGTCATGCTGGTAAAGTAGGAGGTGAGAAACAGCAGCAACATCAGCAAGGGAGGCAATTCGTACTGAAACACCTGACGCCCCAGCACCCAAACCAAAGGGGGCAGCATCATCACCAGCCACAGGATCCGCCACGGCACCTTCGAAAGGCGGGCCACACTTTTTTGCAGCAGCAGGTAGGTTGCAGAACCCACCAGCGCCAACAGGATCCAATCTGCCATGAGTTCAAAAAACGGAGGAGAACACCTCTACCAAGCTAGCGGCAAATCCAATCCCCTCGCTACAGCTTGCAGCCGGGATCCCTGAAGAGCCAATTGAGGCTTGGCCTGCCCATAGACCGCCACCATTCCGGGGCAAACTTTTCATTCGCGCGAGCGGTGCGGAGCACTTTACTTCTTGTCAGCAGTGGGGCGAAAAAGAGGGATCCCCTTGAGGCGTGCTTATGCTGCCGGCGTCCACTGCACAGCTTCGCCCATGGGCCCCAACCTCAACCCAGTATCTATTCTGGCCAAAAGGTATTCCCTGTCATGCCTCGCAGGGTGAAATAAACAAATAGAAGCAACAAAAGGGATCCCAGCGTAACCATAGCCGCCGCTGTTGGACTTTTGCGATACAGGCCGACAAAAGGCTGGAGGCCAGCCCAGATCCCCCCCAGCAAAACGGTAATAAAGTAAGTGGGATAACGGGAGACATTCTCCACAAACTGGTCTTCCAGTCTTCTGGGGGGCTGCGGTTGTGGCATAAGAGGCTGGGGCTCCAACTCCTTTTTTCTCAGTGTGCCATAGGTAGCTGTCAACCATCTGGAGGCTGGCCATCTTCAGGGAACTGGCGGCAACTCAAAAAACAAACTTCCGTTGGCGCTCTTTTGGCAGCCGAGCAACCTCGGCTCCCCAGCCGCTGTGGCACCAACCGACCGGTAAGCAGCCTCTCTGCCGCTTGGCTCACAGCCTCCGCGAGGGAGAAAGTCCATCGTCCCCTCATATCAAAAAGAACATCTACTTCACGAAGAGTGGTTGGAGCGAAGGGGAGACTGCGCAGATTCAGGAAACCGAGAACCTGATATGGTAGGCGTTATCCTGCCTGATCTGCTCTTTTGCTCAGTGCAGCCTCCCCTCTTCATAGACTGATGCGAGAATTGCCCTCTGATCCTTCCAATCGTGCCGGCGTACCCTTTGGGGATCAGACCCTGGCTCTGATGCGCGTCCAGGAGGCCCTGGATCAATTGGAGGCAGCCATTCTCAGTAGCCCTCGCCTGTTTTGGTCTCGCACCCTTATTGAAGAGGAAAAGATTCTGGAGCAGTTAGACTTTATCCGCCTGAACCTGCCGACAGCCCTGGAGGAAGCGGAGGAACTGCTGCGCCAGCGGGATCGGATCTTGGCAGAGGCCAATCGCTACGCCCAAGAAATTGTGGCCGCGGCCCAACGTAGGGCTGAGCAGCTCCTCAACGAATCGGCGATTCTGCGACAGGCCCAAGCTCAGGCGGAGCAGTTATTGCAACAAGCCTATCAACATAGTGAGGAGGTGCGGCGACAGACACTGCAGGAATCGGAGCGCCTGCAGCGGGAGGCCCACCGTTACGTGGATCAGGTGTTGCAAGACTTGGAGTTGCGGTTGGTGGAGTCCTTGCGGGTGATCCGCAACGGGCGGCAAAATCTGCAGACCTAACAGAGAAGAGTCAGACTGGGGCTTGAGCGCTGCCTTCAACCTGTGCCAGGAGCATTTTTATCCCGCGTTGTGCAAGTCTTTGGGAGCAGTGGGTTAGGGATCCCCTGAGCAGGCGAGGGACAGCTCCCCTCGCTAGACTTGAGCAGAAGACGTTCCCCAGCGGCCCTTGACATCCTCTCTGCCCATCATCCTTGGCGTATCAGGCGCTTCAGGGATGCTCTATGCTGTGCGCGCTCTGCATGTTCTGCTCAGCCTGGACTACCGCGTCGAAGTGGTGGCCTCCAAAGCGGCCTATCAGGTGTGGCAGGGAGAACACGGGGTGCTGCTGCCGACAGACCCCCGCAAGCAGGCCCACTTTTGGCGACAGCAAGCCGAGAGCAGCGGTGGATCCCTAGTTTGTCATCGCTGGCAGGATGTGGGGGCAACCATTGCCAGTGGCTCCTATCGCACGCAGGGGATGTTGGTGATCCCGTGCAGCATGGGTACAGTTGCCAAGTTGGCTGCCGGCTTGAGCTCGGATCTGCTGGAGCGGGCTGCTGATGTGCAGCTCAAGGAGGGACGACGCTTGGTGGTGGTGCCGCGGGAAACCCCCTTTAGCCTGATCCACCTGCGCAACTTGACCACTCTGGCAGAAGCGGGGGCGCGCATTGTTCCGGCCATTCCAGCTTGGTACCACCAGCCGCGTACCATCCTAGATTTGGTGGATTTTGTGGTGGTGAAGGCGCTGGATCAGTTCGGTATTGATGGCGATCTCATTCGCCGCTGGCAGGGGATGCGCCAGCATCAGATCCTCAAGCTGCCCCCTGATCTCTGAGCGGGATCCCTTTTCCCGGCGGCAGGCTGGGATTTGGCTTGGGGGTGTTCCAAGCTGGGGGGGCCTGTGCCGATAGCCCTCACTTGTGGCACCTTGCCGGGAATAGCTCAGATCACTTGCTGAGCTAGCCGACTCGGGGATCCCGCTGAAGGGGGGTGGGCAAGTCAGGGCAGGTCTCCAGACTGGCCGCCCATTCCCCGATGAGGGTGTTGACCCAGTGGGGCAACTCGTCGTGGGCGCAGTGGCCTACTCCCGGCAGCTTCACCAAGGTGAGGGCAGGTTGCCAGCGCTTAAATTGGTCTGCCAAAAAACTGGGCACTGCCGGATCTTCTCGGCCCCAAAGTAGCAAGATAGGCATTTTTAGGGTGGGCAGCAGGCGTTTGGGGCTGTCGAAGCGGCGGCAGAGAATGGCCCTCAGACCGTCCAAAAACACGTGGGCTGCCCCTGGCTCAAAGGCCGGCCTCTGGAAGATCTGCACCAGCTCGTCATCCACCTGCTCATCCCGCTTGTAGACGTTTTTGATCCAAGCCCGCAGCACCTCGGTTTGTCGCAGCCAGTTGAAGAGGTGGGGATAAGTGAGGGGGCACCCCAGCAACGACAGAATCCCTTCGCAGAGGGCTCGCACCAGAGCATCCCAGGGAGAGGGCAATTCTTCCGGATGGGGCCCATCGGCGCAGCTAATCAAGCACAGGCCCTTCACCATCTGGGGATAGCGGGCGGCGGCAATTACCCCCACCAAGCCCCCGATGGAATGGCCCACCAGGATGCTGGGCTGCTGAATGTGAGTTTGCCAAAACTCGTACACCTGCTCCACCCACAGATCAACGCTGTAGGCAATCTCCGGCTTGGCACTCTTGCCAAATCCCAGCAGGTCGAGGGCATAGACGGAGCGCTGGGATCCCAGAGGGAGAATGTTGTGGCGCCAATGACCCACTGACGCTCCAAATCCATGGATTAAAAGGGCCGGAGCTGCCGTTAAGTTGACGACACCGGCAGGGGTTTGGGCGCGACTGGGGGTGTAGGTGAAATGGATGGGCCAGCCCCGCCAATGCCAGGTTTGGGAGTAGCCGTAGCGAGGCAAAGCCGACAAGGGATCCCTGTCGCTGCCCGTTGGGGAAGGGGGGGGCGCATCAACAGAGGAGAAACCGGGAGCGCCAACGGAATTGGCACCGACGGGAGCAGAAGGGGAAGGATGGGAGTCGAGTCCGTGCAAGGGAGAAGTGGGTGATAACAATAGGCTCATCTCCAATTTAGGCTAGACCAATCTTAGTGGTTTCCTCGGCTCATCATTTAATAGGACGTACTTTGCCACCGGTTCTTCTATATCTTCCAGGACATGCCAGCATGACTGTGTCCATAACCCCAGACCCAATGGATGAAGCCTTCGGGATAGACCCGATTACCGCTGCCAGCTTTCGCCAGATCGATCAAGAGATCGGCCCCCACCCCTGGCAAGGGATCCCTTATGAGGTGGTGCGCCGTGCCATTCATGCTACTGCCGACTTTGAGCTGCGGGATCGCTTTTTCTTCGGCCCCAACGCCGTTGAACACGCCCTGGCAGCCCTACGGCAAAAGCAGCCTGTCATTGTCGATGTCAGGATGGTGGCAGCTGGGATCCAGTCAGGTCTGAAAGCCCAAGGGATCCCCCTCTACTGTGCTTTGGACTGGGTGGAGGAGCCCCGTTGGCCCGGTCAAACCCGCGCCGCCAATGGGATGGTGAACTTGGCACGCCGCTATCCAGAAGCCCTGTTTGTCGTTGGCAATGCCCCCACCGCGTTGCTGGCTTTGGTGGAGGAGATTCGGGCACAGCGGGTCAAGCCGGCTTTGGTGATCGGAGTGCCGGTGGGATTTGTGGCGGTGGAAGAGGCCAAGCAGGCGTTGGCGCAAACGGATGTTCCCCAGATTCGCGTGGAGGGCCGCAAAGGCGGATCCCCAGTTGCTGCTGCCATTGTCAATGCCCTTCTCTTGGCAGCTCAACGGGATCCCATCCCCAACTGACTAGAATTGAAGGGATATCTTCAGACCTTTCCCATGACCCCAGAACAAGAGGAGTGGCTGATTCGCAACCTTCAGCAACAACAAGAACAAATCCAAGAAATGCGGGCCGAGCAGCAGCGGTCGGCTGAGCGCTTTGAGGCTCAGATGGTTGAGATGCGGCAGGGCTTTGCAGCCCAAATCTCCGAGATCCGGGCTGAACAGCAACGATCTGCCGAGCGCTTTGAGGCCCAGATGGCCGAAATGCGAGCCGAGCAGCAGCGGTCGGCTGAGCGCTTTGAGGCTCAGATGGTTGAGATGCGGCAGGGCTTTGCAGCCCAAATCTCCGAGATCCGGGCTGAACA
>NZ_JBSSAG010000012.1:0-72101 GCF_054058395.1 Thermostichus sp. OS-CIW-26
GGCTCATAAGTTCATTGTACTTCATCAAAGCGCATTCCTCCCGGCACTGACCCTACGGGTACAGTGCGGGGCTCCTGCGATTTCTAGCTGATCCCACTCCAAAGGGATCTGCAACAACGGGCTTATTGAGAATTATTCACAAGAGCCATTTTCTGCACTATGCTAGATTTGGGGATAAACACCCAAGGATCCCAGGCCCGTTGTGGCGGGCGCTCTAGGATTCACAGCTCCTTTTAACTTGTGCTGGAGAGTTTTATGTCCGAAACTTCAACCCTGCGCCAGTCTTTCAACAGCGTGCGCGACAATCCTGTCTTGCTTGGCACTGAGATAACCCAGCCGGTTTGCGAGGGGATGAACGCCCTGCTGGCCAGCTTCCAGGGGCTGTACTTGCAGTACCAGAAGCATCACTTCGTGGTAGAAGGCACTGAGTTCTATCCGCTGCACCAACTCTTCAAAGATCACTACGAGCAGGCGAGGGAGCATGTCCACGACCTGGGAGAACGCCTAGAAGGGCTGGGAGGTGTGCCGGTAGCCAGCTTTGCCACCTTGGCCCAGCTTTGCTGCTTTACCCCTGAGCCGGATGGAGCTTTTGGGGCGCGGCAAATGTTAATGAACGACCTGGCGGCAGAGCAGGCCATCATCGATCTGCTGCGGCGACAGGCAGCCCAGGCGGAGAGCCTTGGGGATCGGGCCACTCGCTACCTCTACGAGCAAATCCTGTTGAAAACAGAGGATCGCGCCTTCCATCTCCGTCACTTCCTGGCCAACGATAGCCTGGTGTTCGGCTTGATGAACGGCAGAGCCTAGCCAGAAGGTCCACAGGTGGGCTTGAGCCTGCCTGTTTTCCGACCTCTGGCTTTTTTTTGAAAGGCTATTGAGAATTTGTTTCATCTCTTCACTATTCTTTACTCTGAGGTGCTGATCCCGGCCATGAACCCCGTCTTTCTGGACTCTGAGCGCGGCTATCTCTTGAACATTCCTCTGGGCGAGCGCTGGCGCGTTGGTCGGCGGCTGATGGAATTGGGGATCCCGGCGATTTGTACAGGAGATGGTCGTCTGCGGGTGGAGGTGAGTACTCCATTGGCTGTTCTACAGGTGCGCAGTGTGATCCGTCAGCACACAGCGCGGCGACAGGAGTTATTGGATGGCCTAGAGGTTTGTTGGCAGCTCAACACAGAGGCTGGGGGTCAAGATGAGCAAGTTCCCTAAGCAAGGGATCCCGTTTGAGTCGGAAGGCCGGTTTTTGGGATTTCTTCCCGATAAAGACGGCAAGCTCAAGTACCTGCGTTGGCAAGCCGGAGCGGACGTTTTTTCCGGCAAGATTCCCAAGTCTCTGCGCTCTGCCCTCTACCGCACCCTCAAACCTGGAGACACCGTGCAGATCTGTGGGGAGCGGGAGGTGGATCCGCACAAAGGGCGAGAGAAGTGGGTGCTTTACCGGGTGGTTCCCCTCGGAGAGAGGGCGGGGGGTTTGTCTTCGGCTTCTGGGGCTGAGGCAGCTTCCGAACCGGTTGCTCCAAACATCACAGATATCAAAGGAGATATCAAAGGTACAGACATCAAAGGTAAGGTGCTGGTCTGCCAGAAATCCGACTGTTATCGGCGTGGGGCCGGAGCGGTGATGCAAGCCCTGAACGCCCACTTGGCCGCCTACTCTGGTTCGATTTGCGTGCAGGGGGTGGGCTGCATGAAAGATTGCAAACGGGGCCCCCATGTGGTGTTTATGCCCGACAAAGCCCGTTATAGCGGCGTTTCCCCCCAAGGGATCCCGGCTTTGTTGGAGCGGCATTTTGCCATTGCGTCGCGGGTACAGCAGGTTGAGACAGCGGCTTCTTCCCAATGCCCACGCTGACCCTCCATCGGCGAACGGCTCTGTGGGGCGGGCACGAGTGATTTTCCTTCTGCAGAGGAGCCGCTTTGGGTTGGTTTGAGACAGATTCCTTTCTTTTTCCCGGTGGTGGGCTGCAATTGACTGCCCTTGCCCCCCGGGAGAGGAGAGCCAACACAATCACACAGGTTGCTGCAATCGGAAATGAATGGTGCAAAGGGTGCAGCAGTAGACCTGGGGAGAGCGAGATCCCGATTGCCAGCTGGTGGAAGGGATCCCTCCTGTGTGATGCTACAGACAGAGGCAGGCTAGGGGAGGGAACAAACCTTGCGGGTGGGGATCATCGGCACCGGCTACGCAGCTCGCTCACGGGCCGAGGCCTTGCGCAAAGATGGGCAAGTGCAGATTGTCGCTGTTGCCGGTCGAGCTCCCGACCGGAGCGATGCTTTTGCCGCCGAGTTGGGGGCCGTCGCCTATTCGGACTGGTCTTCTCTGTTGGGCGAGCAGCGGCTGGATCTGGTTTTTGTCAGCACCATCAATCGGGATCATGCCGCCATTGCCCGTGCTGCTCTGGAGGCAGGGATCCACACCGTCGTGGAATATCCCCTCGCCCTCAGCGCTGCCGAAGCGCGTTCCTTGGTGCAATTGGCAGCCGAGCGGCAAGTGCTGCTGCACGTCGAACACATCGAGCTAATTAGCGGCGTTCACCGGTTGCTGAAACAAGAGCTGGAAGGGTTGGGCAAGCTCTTTGCCGTTCGCTACATCACTCTCACCGCCACCCACCCCGCCCCCGATCGCTGGACCTATCGGCCTGAGTTGTTTGGTTTCCCCCTCATGGGGGCTGTTTCTCGCATCCACCGCTTGGTGGACTTGTTGGGCAGGGTAGAACGGGTGAGCTGCCAACTGCGCTACGACGGGCCGGATCTGCCCCAGCGCTACAGCAGTTGCTACTGCACAGCCCAGCTGAGTTTTGCCAGTGGGTTGCTGGCGGTGTTGACCTATGGCAAGGGGGATTCCCTGTGGTGCTCGCAGCGGCTACTGGAGTTCCACGGTCAACGGGGGGGCCTATTGATCAACGGCGAAGAGGCAACGTTGCTGCGGCCCGGCAGCGCCCACCCTCTAGAGACGGGATCCCGCCACGGCCTGTTCGAGCAAGACACCCGCATGGTGCTGGATCACCTGCGCCACGGCAGACCCCTCTATATCCATACTGAAAACATGCTCCACGCCCTGGCGGTGGCCGAGGCAGCCGAGCGATCTGCCCAAACCCAGCAGGTGGTTTGCGTTCAGGATTGGCCCTAAGGGAAGTCCCTGATACATTTACGCTGAACACTGCTGAACATCACTGTTCAACTATGCAGCGATAGCATTCTGTTTGTTTCCATTCGCGTTAGCGGGACGGAGTCCAAACAGAATGGCGGTATCCCGCAAAGCTTTGAGTAGAATACCCAAAGCGCAGTTTCCGTGTCGTCTTACTACCAATTTTCTGCTTTGCTTTGGCTACCATGTTGGCAGACTCGAAAGTAAACAGAAAGATCAACTGGTAGTAATCCGTACTGAACATATTATACATTATTTTCAGTATAGTTGAGCTTATTATTGACTAGAGTCATGCTCTCCCCTTGAGAGAGGGGAGCTACGCAATGGGGAGTTTCACTGGGATGTTATGGTCATTTCAGGTTAAGGTGAGACGCCTGGGCTGCTGATCGCGCCAGCGGGACGGAGTCCTTGAAAAGCCCTATAGCCTGCTGCACTCAGAGTTTTAGGTGTGGGTGCAGTGCCCTAGTTTAATTGAAATGACCATACTGGCAATACAGGGATCCCTGAAAATAGACAGGATGGCGGGGAGGGCTAGTCATGATTGAGGCGGGGGCAAGCGTCTTGAGGCGGATGTTGGGCGTCTACGGCAGCTCTAAGATGGGCGTTCTGCTGCTGTTGGGGTTTTCTTCGGGTTTGCCGCTGCTGCTGATCAACACCACCTTGAATGCTTGGCTGACCCAAGCGGGCTTGACCACCATTGCCATCGGCTTGTTTAACCTGCTCAATTTGCCCTACTCCTTTAAGTTCTTGTGGTCGCCTGTTCTGGATCGATTTCTGTTGCCGGCACCGGGATCCCTGCGGGGCGGTCGGCGGCGGGGGTGGATGGCCCTGACCCAGGTGCTGTTGCTGCTCAGCATAGGGCTACTGGGTTTTCAGGATCCGACCCAAACCTGGCTGGAAGCCTTGGGATGGGAAGAGCTGGCCCAGACTTGGCCGGGCATCACAGTTTTCACCCGCCCGATCTTTCTGGTGGGGTTGCTGGTGGCTTTTTTGAGCGCCTCTCAGGACATCGCGGTGGATGCCTACCGTACCGATATCTTGGCAGAGCGGGAGATGGGGGCAGGGGTAGCGATTTTTGTATTCGGCTACCGCATCGCGCTGCTGGTCAGCAGTGGCGTGAGCTTGATCTTGGCGGACTATTTGCCCTGGTGGCAGGTGTACGGGATCATGGCGCTGCTGATGTTGATCGGGTTGATTACCTCGTTTTTGGCCCCTGAGCCGGAAAACAGCGCCCTCAAGCCTACCTCTTTGCGGTCGGCCATCATCGAGCCGTTTCAATCTTTTTGGCGGCACCGCTTGGCCTGGGCGATCCTGCTGTTTGTGGTCTGCTTCAAGTTGCCGGATAGCTTGGCAGGGCAAATGACCCCCACATTTTTGTTGCAGACGGGGTTTAGCACCAGCGATCTGGGCATTATCCGCAGTTGGATAGGCTTGTTGGCCACCTTGGCTGGGGCTTTTGTGGGGGGGGAGTGGGTCAGCCGCATCGGCACCTACCGCTGCCTGTTCATCTTCGCGGCATTGCAAGGGATCGGCAATTTGGGCCTGGGAGCGATTGGGTTGGTGGGGCAAAACTATCCGCTGCTGCTGGGGGCAACCATTTTCGACAACATGGCCGGGGGCATGGGCACGGCTGCTTTTCTGGCTTTTTTGATGAGCCTCTGCGACCGGCAATTTAGTGCCACTCAGTATGCTTTGCTCACCAGTGTGTTTGCCGTGGGGGGAACCTTGGCCGGGGCTGTGTCAGGCTATTTGGCGGCTGCGGTCAATTGGCCTTTGTTTTATCTGATCACGGCGATGACAGCCGCTCCGGCAATGGTGATCCTGCTGTGGCTCGGCCCCCCTTCATCGCCTGCAACCCCGGCCACAACCGCATCTGAACCGTAACTGCCCCACCGCAAATCCGGTTCTAATAGCCTTGCCTTGAACGCAACAAGGATGGCCGCCTACAGCGCAGCCCCGATTTTGGCCGCCAGATCCACCAGCCGCGCCGCATAGCCGTACTCGTTGTCATACCAGGAGAGCACCTTCACCGTGCGATCCCCTAAGGTCATGGTGGATCCCAAATCCACAATGGAAGAGTGGGGATCCCCGACGATATCCGCCGAGACGATCTCCGGTGGAGCAATGGCCAGGATGCCGCGCAGCGGGCCTTCTGCAGCCTCGATAAAGGCTTGGTTGACGGCTTCTTTGGTGATGGGCTGCTCGGTACGCACCACAAAGTCCACAATCGAGCCGGTCAAGGTGGGCACCCGCAGCGCCAGGCCATCCATCTTCCCTCTCAGGGCGGGCAAAACCTCGGCCACTGCCGTGGCGGCCCCGGTGGTGGAAGGCACGATCGACACTGCTGCTGAGCGGCCCCGCCGATAATCTTTGGGATCCGGGCGATCCACAATTGCCTGAGTGGCGGTATAGGCATGGCAAGTGGTGAGAAAGCCGGTCTCGATGCCGAAGCGATCCAACAAAACCTTGGCCAGCGGCGCCAAGCAGTTGGTGGTGCAGGAAGCATTGGAGATGATGTGATGCCGCTCCGGGTCGTATTGGTCATCGTTGACCCCCATCACCACCGTCAAGTCGGGGCCTTTGGCAGGAGCAGAGATGATCACCTTTTTGGCCCCGGCTTCCAGGTGTTTGGCGGCCCCGTCTCGTTTGGTGAACAAGCCGGTCGATTCCACCACCAGGTCAACCCCCAGATCTTTCCAGGGCAGTTGTGCCGGATCCCGCTCTGCCAAAACCCGGACTTTCAGGTGGCTGCCGATTTGCAGATGCCCGTCCACCGCGCTCACGGTTTGGGGCAGGCGCCCATAGGCCGAGTCGAACTGGAGCAGGTAGGCCAAGTTGTCGGGTTCGGTCAGGTCATTGACTGCCACCACCTCCAGCTCTGGAGCTGGTTGAGACAGCAGCACCCGCAGGAAGGCCCGCCCAATGCGACCAAATCCGTTAATGGCTACCCGTGTGGTCATCGCAATCCTCCGGTATCAGTTTATACGATGGATCAGGGGACGCGGCATGGGAGACGCTGCCCCCCTAGGGATAGGGTAAAAGAAGAACGGGATCCCCATCGCTTTTGCACCCAAGATCTCCAGATTTGCCACTGGGACTCACCCAAGAAGTTGCCGGCAGAAGGGAAAAGTAGGAATGAAGGTATTGCTGACCAACGATGACGGCATCGAGGCTGCCGGGCTGGCCAACCTCAAGTTGGCCCTCAACTCTCTCATCCCGGAAGAACACTGTTGGATTGTGGCCCCCCACCAGCAGATTTCCGGCTGCAGCCACCAGGTGACAACGGGGCGACCTTTTCGGGCCTTGGCCCGCGGCGAGCGCACCTTTGCCGTCGAGGGATCCCCTGCCGACTGTGTGCGGGTGGCCCTATTCAAGCTGGCCCCATCGGTGGATTGGGTGCTTTCCGGTATCAACGAGGGGGGAAATCTTGGATCGGATGTGTATCTGTCGGGAACGGTGGCGGCGGTACGGGAAGCAGCGATGCGCGGGATCCCGGGAATTGCCATTTCCCAATACCGAGCAGGGGGCCAACCCATCGACTGGGAGCAAGCCCAGCGGTGGACGCGGGAAATCTTGGCGGAGCTGATGGAACAACCCCTGCCCAGGGGGGCGTTTTGGAATGTGAACCTGCCCCACTTGCCCGCCGGATCCCCTCTGCCGGAGCGGGTCTATTGTCCCCTCTGCACCCAACCCCTGCCGCTCGATTATGCGGTGGAAGCCGAGGGAAATGGGGCAGAGTCGCTGTGGTTTCGCTATCAGGGCCGCTATGCGGAGCGCGCTCGGGATCCCCAAACCGATACCGACATCTGCTTCTCCGGTCGGGTGGCCATCACCCAAGTGCAACTGGCCAAGGACTCCGTCCCGCTAACGCGACCAGGCGTTTCCGCTGGGGGGGGTAGAAGCCAGGTTGCGGGCAATGGTTCTCAGCCGTTGCAGCCGTAGCGCCGTCAGGATGTCGGTGGGATCCAGCTTCAGAACCTGTTCTATGGCATCTGCCAGGTGTTGAGCGGCCTCCTGTCGGGTGTAGCCGCGAAACTGAGCACGGCGCAGGGCAAATTCATCAGCATCGAAATGGGCGCTCTCCCGGTTCAGGTTTTGCCAGATCTGCCGGACGGAGAGAGCTGTAATGCCACCTGCCAACAGAGCGGAAAAAGGGTGCTGCAAAGAGAGCTCCGCAACGGTGGTGATGCCCCCGAACAAGGCCAGCGATTGGTAAAACCCCGGCTGCAGCCAGTTGCGATTGTCCAGCCAGCCCACCTCCCGCAGAAACAACAGATCCCGCTGCGGCTGAGGGATCCCTTGCCAACGGCGAAAATCGATGGCGATGGTGCCCTGGGGCTGCCAAGGGGCTTTGCGGCGGGAGATGAGCAGGGCTTCACCCCCGAAGTGGGGAACGACGCTGATCAAGGGTCGGAAAGAAGCGGGGAGCAGATCCCGCAACCGTTCGGTTTCTTCTTTTTCAAAGGATTTGAAATCTGGGCGGCTGTTCATGGCCTCACCTGTTAGGGGCATTGAGGCGGGGAGCCCGCCTGAACACGGGCGCTGTTCCGGCCCCAGACACCCCAGCCTGTGCAGAACCGATGCGAGGTTAGTCTATCGCATCTCCAGGCTGGCCGTGGAACTCTGGCCGTGGAACTCTATAGGTGGAACCCTGTAGGTTTCAAAGATCCCAATCCTAGGTTGCGTAGACTGGGAAGGCGAGCCTACCCGTCTTACCTACTCGTCTTAAATCCGAGACCATGACCTTCCCAGCTCAGCCAGAACCCCAAGTGCTCCGTACTGCTGACGGGAATGAGCAGAGTATCAACAGCCCCCTTTACACCTACGCCTTCTTCCCGCAGCCAGCGCCAGAGCTTTTGCCCTTCATCCGGCAAACCGAGGGGATCCATCGGTCGGTGCAGGTGTTCTCCCCGACAGGCAGCCGAATTGCCGCTGCTGTGGAGCCGATGCAGGATCCAGAGTCGCTGCAAGTCTCGGATGAGGTGTTGGTGCGCTCTGCCCTGCGCCACGACCAGGTGATCTGCCGACTGTTCGCCCAGATGCCGGTGCTGCCCCTGCGCTTCGGCACCTGCTTCCTCTCAGCAGAAAAGCTGGGATCCCACCTGCTGTCCCGGCAGACGGAGTACGAACAAGCCCTCGCAGCCATTGGGGGGCGGGCCGAGTACTGTCTCAAAGGAAGGGTTCAACCTCAGCCCCAACCGGAGCCACAGCCCTCCCTAAGCGGGACGGCCTATCTGTTGGCCCGCAAGCAAGCCTATCTCCAGCAACGACAGGCCCAAGAGCAGCAAGAGCAGGAGCAGCAAGCCCTACAGCAGCTTTGGCCTTCCACCTGGCCTGTGCAAAGGGGGGATCCCCAGCCAGGAGAAGCCTTGCGGCTTTACTTTTTGCTCACCCCTGCCGAGTGGGAAGCCGCCCTTCAGCTCACCCAAACCTGGCTGGCTCAGCACCCCCATTGGCAACTGGATTGGAGCGCCCCTTTGCCCCCTTAT
Source organism: Thermostichus sp. OS-CIW-26 (assembly GCF_054058395.1). Lineage (NCBI taxonomy): Bacteria > Bacillati > Cyanobacteriota > Cyanophyceae > Thermostichales > Thermostichaceae > Thermostichus > Thermostichus sp. OS-CIW-26. The sequence goes on from NZ_JBSSAG010000012.1 coordinate 8,638, forward strand.
CACTTTGTCCGTGCCTTGCGGGATTCTCTGGCGGACAAGTGTATAGATCCCAACTAAGGACGCCGTCCCGCTAGCGCGAACAAAGTGCTCTGCATGCGGATCATGGTCGCGTTAGCAGAGCGTGGATCCAAGCGTGATAATGGTGAGGGGATCCCGTCCGCTTCCTGTTTGCATTGGCGAGGCGGAGCCCTCACAGGGCAAAGGACTCCGTCCCGCTAACGGGAACAGCAGGCAAAAGGAAGAGTTGTGGTCTAAAGCGCTATGCGCCGCTACCGCGAACGAGTTGGGCTATTGGGGCTGGGCACGGTTGGCACGGGTGTTGTGCAAATTCTGCAGCAACCCCGGCATCCTCTCTTGCAGTCGGTTGAGATTGCGGCGGTGGGGGTGCGCTCTTTGGACAAGCCACGGCAAGTGCGGATCCCGCCTGAGCGCCTGACCACCAATCTGGAGCAAATCGTGTCGGATCCGGAAATCGACGTGGTCATCGAGCTGATGGGGGGCTTGGAGCCGGCCCGCAGCTTGATCTTAAAAGCCATTGACCACGGCAAACCGGTGATCACGGCCAACAAAGCGGTGATCGCCCGCCACGGAGAGGAGATCTTTCAGGCGGCAGCCCAAGCCAAAGTCTCGGTGCTCCTGGAAGCGGCAGTTGGGGGCGGGATCCCCATTCTGCAGCCCTTGCAACAGTCCCTGCAGGCCAGCCACATCCAGGCGGTCTGGGGCATTGTGAACGGCACCACCAACTTCATCCTCAGCCAGATGACCCAGGCGGCCAGCTCATTTGAGGAAGCCCTGGCCCTGGCCCAGGCCCACGGCTACGCCGAAGCGGATCCCAGCGCCGATGTGGAAGGGTGGGATGCCGCCGACAAGATCGCCATTTTGGCCAGCCTTGCTTTCGGGGTGTCTGTGAAGCGGGAAGCCATCCCCTGCGAAGGGATCCGCGGCATCAGCCCCACCGACATTCGCTATGCCCGCGAGTGGGGCTACACCTTCAAGCTCTTGGCCATCGCCCAAAGGGCCAACTCTGGCGGGGAGGCAGCGAAGATGGCTTTGGATATCCGGGTTCACCCCACCCTTCTGCCCTCTACCCACCCCTTGGCCAACATCAACGGTGTGGACAATGCCGTCCTGGTGCAGGGGGATCCTTTGGGGCAGGTGGTGCTGTCGGGGCCGGGGGCGGGGCGGGGGCCGACTGCCAGTGCCGTTGTCGGCGATCTGCTGACCCTGATTGCCCACCGGCAAACGGGGGCTGATGCCCCCAATCCGCTGTGGGGATTCTCCTGCTTCCCCGCTGCCGCCTCTTTGATCCCTCTCTCGGAATTGGAGTCGGAGTTTTACGTGCGGGTGTTGGCTCAGGATCAGCCGGGGGTAATGGGGGCGATTGGCACCTGCTTCGGTCGCCACCGGGTTAGCCTGGAGAGCATTACCCAAAAGGAATGTCACCAAGAGCAGGCGGAGATCGTCATCCTCACCCACACCGTCCGGGAGGCCGACTGCCGACAGGCGCTGGCCGAGATCCAACAACTGCCCCAGGTAGCCGGGATCCCCAGCCTATTTCGGGTGCTGCGCTAGCTGCTATAGATCCAAAATGCTCCGCACCGCTGACGCGAACGCGCTGGTGGGACGGGGAGCGGCTCAGAGCATAATTGTTTGACTCTTGAGGATTGAAAACCCCGTTGGAACCCAAAAGATGAACTCTTCTGTTGAGCACTTTAGCGGGACGCAGCCCTCGCAGGCCGAGGTGGTGGTGGTCGGGGCGGGCATCAGCGGCCTAACGTTGGCCTTGCGATTACAACAGGGCTTATCCCCCAAGGATGAATCCACCCAGCCGCTGCTCCTGGCCGAGGCCAGCTCCCGCGTGGGGGGCTGTATCTCCACCCAATCCAAAGACAGCTATCGCTGGGAAGAGGGCCCCAACAGCTTTACCCCCGTCCCCGCCCTGCTTAACCTCATTGCCGAGGTGGGCTTGGCGGAGCACCTGGTGCTGGCCGATGCCCAGTTGCCCCGCTACATCTACTGGGAAAAAGAGCTGCTGCCGGTGCCCCTGAGCCCTTCTGCAGCCATTGGCTCGCGGCTGTTGAGCGTGGGCGGCAAGTTGCGGGCCTTGCGTGGGTTGTTGGGGTTTGTTGCGCCGCCGCCAGGCGGAGAGGAAACGGTGCGGCAATTCTTCCGGCGGCAACTGGGATCCGAGGTGGTGGAACGGCTGGTCGAACCTTTCACCTCAGGGGTGTATGCCGGGGATCCGGATCAGCTCAGCGCCTTGGCAGCCTTCCCCCGCATTGCCGGCTTGGAAGAACGCTACGGCAGCCTCTTTGCCGGTGCTGTGCAGGCTTTGCGCAGCCGTTATCGCTACGCGACGCTCCCGCGAACCCGTCACCAGGACAGCGCCAACTCCCCTATCCAACCTCCTCCCAAGCGGGGCCAACTGGGTAACCTGCGGCAGGGGTTGCAGCAGCTACCTGAGGCGATTGCCCAGAAACTGGGCAGTGCGCTGCGGCTGGGCTGGCGGGCTGTGCATCTCAAGCGGGATGAGACGGGCTACCGGGTGGGCTTCGTCATACACGACAGCGGTGCAGAGCACACGGCCCCAGAAGAAATCCACTGGGTGGCGGCTCAACAGGTGGTGCTCACCCTCCCTGCCTACGCTGCTGCCACCCTCCTGCAGGATCTCAACCCCCAGGCCAGCCGGCTGCTGAGGGAAATCCCCTACCCGCCTGTGGCGGTGGTGGCTTTGGCCTATCCAGAAGAAGCCCTCCCCCAACCGCTGCGAGGGTTTGGCCATCTGATCCCTCGCTCTCAGGGCCTGCGCACCCTGGGCACCATCTGGGCCTCCTCCCTCTTCCCAGAGCGGGCTCCTCAGGGCTATCACTGCCTGGTCAGCTTCATTGGGGGGGCCACCGACGCGGCTTTTGCCCGCCAGAAAGGGATCCCGCCCATTACGGCGCTCTCCCCTGACGAGCGGGCCCAAATTGTGCATGCAGAACTCAGCCAGATCCTGCTCACCCGCCCTGTCGAACCCATCCGACTGGGAGAGCGCCTGTGGCCCCAGGCTATCCCGCAATATACGCTTGGCCACCGGCAGCGGATTGCCCAATTGCAGGCCAGCCTGGCCGACCAAACCCCAGGGGTGTGGGTGTGTGCCAACTACCTGGATGGCGTGGCCTTGGGAGATTGTGTGCGGCGGGCCGAGGCCCTAGCCCAGCAGATCCTGTCCGTCCGGCGTTAGCGGTGCGGTTCCCGTTCACGTGTAGCAGCATAGAGTGCTGTAGACATAGCAGCATGAGCCATCCCTACACCAGCCTCCTGCTCATCCCCACCGGCATTGGTGCCCGCATCGGTGGTTTTGCCGGGGATGCCCTGCCTGTTGCCCGCACCCTGGCAGCAGCCGCAGAGCGGGTCATTACCCATCCCAACGTGTTAAACGGAGCCAGTTTGTTTTGGCCGATGGGGAACGTGTTGTACGTGGAAGGGTACGGCCTGGATCAGTTCTGTGCGGGGGTGTGGAATTTGCGGCCAGTGCGCCAAAACTGTGTTGGGGTGGTGCTGGATGCCGGGATCCCCCCCGATCTGCAACAACGCCACCTGCAGGTGATGCAGGCTGCTCAGGCCACCTTGGGGCTCAACATTGGCCCCTGGCGCTTGACCCGCCAACCCTTGGGCGTTTCCGTCGGCTTCTCCCCCTCAGGAGCCAGCCAGGGATCCCTGGCCCAGCCTGATGCTCTCTTGGAGACTGCCCAGGAGCTGGTTCGCCTGGGGGCAGAGGCCATTGCCGTGGTGGCCCGCTTTCCGGATGACTTGGACTTCAGCCAGTACGAGCAGGGAAGGGGGGTGGATCCCCTGGCCGGCGTCGAAGCCCTGATCAGCCACCTGGTGGTGCGGGAGTTGCGGATCCCTTGTGCCCATGCCCCCGCTTTCTACCCTGAGACTTTCCCCAAGCCGGTTCACCCCCGCGCTGCTGCTGAAGAGGTGGGGTTTACCTTCTTGCCTTCGGTTTTGGTGGGCCTCAGCTACGCTCCCCAATTTGTCAAGAGCGGGGATCCCGTCCAACCGGGCGACCTGACAGCAGAGCAGGTGGACAGCGTCATTGCCCCGGCCACTGCCTTTGGGGGGCCTGGCTTGCTGCACCTGGCCAGCCGTTATGGCTCCGCAATGCTGTCGCAACCCCACCACAATGCTCCGCCGCTGACGCGAACGGACGGAGTTCTTACTCGTCCTCCGCTTTTCATTGCCGTCGAGGAAAACACCACCGTGATGCAGGTGCATCCCCGCCAGTTGGGGATCCCTCATGTGTCGGTAACCTCCTATCTAGAGGCGATTGGAGTGGTGGTGGCCCATCGAGCAGGAGTGGCCTGGTCGTCGCTACGGCTCTCCCCCTCCCCCCCGGAAAAGCTGGGATCCCACACTTGCGCCGTTCGCGGTCGCGGTGCGGAGCACTTGAGCGGGACGGAGTCCCAGTAGGCTACCGGTCGCGTTAGCGGGACGGAGTCCATGAGCAGAGGGGAGATGGCAGGGGATCCGCCGGGTTTAGGCCGGCAAACCACTCCGACAGGGCGGCCGGCAAGCAGAGGCCGGGGTTTCCCTCGATGTGCAGCCGCTCCAGTCGGGGCAGTTCTGCCAAAAAGGTCGGCAGTTCTCCCGTGAATTGGTTACGTGCCAGGCGCAGATCCCGTAACTGATTCAGCTGAGCCAGCTCGGGGGGCAGGGATCCGCTGAGGCGATTGTCCGACAGGTAGAGGTTTTCCAGGTGGCGCAGTTGCCCCAGTTGGGGGGGAATAGGCCCAGAGAGCTGATTGCGATCCAAAAACAGGCCCTTGAGGGAGCTCATCTGGCCCAGTTGGCCGGGAAGGGTGCCGCTGAGGCGGTTGTTTTGCAGGATGAGGTTTTCCAGGTGGCGCAGTTGCCCCAGCTGGGGGGGAATAGGCCCAGAGAGCTGGTTGTGATCCAAAAACAGGCCGCGCAGGTTGCGCAACTGCCCCAGCTCGGATGGGATGGAGCCGGAGAATTCGTTGTAGTCGAGAAACAGGTTTTCCAACTGGCTGAGTTGCCCCAGCTCGGGCGGCAGGGGGCCGGAAAGTTGGTTGTGGCTGAGGGACAAGGCTCGCAACCGGCGAAATTGGCCTATTTCGGGCGGCAAGGAGCCGCTCAACCCCTGGCGATCCAACACCAGTTGGACAAGACACTGATCCGGATCAAAAAGGGCCACCTCCTCTACCTTCACCTCCGGACGGCCCAGAGCTGCCAAGATCTGCCGCAGCAAGAGGGGATCCCGACAAAGGGGAGCAGACCAGGCCCCCATCCCCCAGCTCAGCCAAACCCAGATCGCCAACAGGCCCACCGCCCACCTCTCGTGCCGAGCCATTCCCCTCTGCTGCTTCATCCCTGCTCTCCAAAGGATCTTTGCCAAGGTAGCATCCTACTCCGTCCCGCCTCCGCCGGGGTTGTTGCCATGGGCAGGGGAACCGCGACGTAGAAGAGTTCTGGCCCGGAACCGGCTAAGGACTCCGTCCCGCTAGCGCGAACAGCTACACTGAAAAGCCGATGACCTCCTCTTCGGCAAACCTCCATGGCCAGGATCAACGACCACTTCCTCAAGCTCAAGACCGGCTATCTCTTTCCCGAGATCGCCCGGCGGGTGCAGGCTTTTGCCACCGCCCATCCCGAAGCTCAAATTATCAAAATGGGCATTGGCGATGTCACCGAGCCGCTGCCGGAAGCCTGTCGAACGGCCATGATCCGGGCGGTGGAGGAAATGGGGGAACGGGCCACCTTTCGCGGCTATGGGCCAGAGCAGGGCTACGAGTGGCTGCGCCAGGCCATTGCCCGGCACGACTTCCAGGCCCGCAACTGCGATATCGACGCTTCCGAGATCTTCGTCTCCGATGGCTCCAAGTGCGATTGCGGCAACATCCTGGATATCCTCGGCCACGACAACACCATCGCCATCACGGATCCTGTCTATCCGGTTTATGTGGACACCAACGTGATGGCGGGCCATACGGGGCCGGCCAACGAACGCGGCGAATACGAGGGCCTGGTCTATCTGCCCATCACTGCCGAAAATCACTTCACCGCCAGCCTGCCCAGCCAAAAGGTGGATGTGATCTACCTCTGCTTCCCCAATAACCCCACAGGCGCAGTGGCCACACGGGAGCATCTGCAAAACTGGGTGGACTATGCCCGTGCCCACGGCTCCCTGATCCTGTTCGATGCCGCCTACGAAGCCTATATCACCGAGCCCGGGATCCCCCACTCCATTTACGAGATTCCAGGGGCGCGGGAATGTGCCATCGAGTTCCGCTCCTTTTCCAAAACCGCTGGGTTTACCGGCACCCGCTGTGCCTTTACGGTGGTGCCCAAGTCTTTGCGGGGGCAAGCTGCCGATGGATCCTGGGTGGATCTGTGGAGCTTGTGGTATCGCCGTCAATCCACCAAGTTCAACGGGGTGTCCTACATTGTGCAGCGGGGGGCGGAGGCGGTCTATTCCGAAGCGGGGCAAGCGCAGGTGCAAGGTCTGGTGCAGTTTTACCTGGAAAATGCCCGCATCATTCGCCAGCAGTTGGCCGAAGTGGGGATCCAAGTCTATGGCGGCGTGAATGCCCCCTACGTCTGGGTGAAAACACCCGATGGGCTGAGCAGTTGGGAGTTTTTTGACAAGCTGCTGCACACCTGCCATGTGGTGGGTACCCCTGGCTCTGGCTTCGGCAGCGCCGGAGAGGGCTATCTGCGCCTGTCCGCTTTCAACAGCCGCGCCAACGTGGAAGAGGCAATGCGCCGCATTGGCAGCGTGTTTGCGGGGGCTGGAGCCGTTGGTTAATTGAGTCTTGACCCAGAGGGCGAGGATTCTTTCAAGCGCTCCCCGCCGCCAGAGGCGAACAGCTTGGGCCCGACAGGAAAGATGACGAACCAGTCGGCGATACCGCCGCGAACCCTTTTGCCTGCAACGCAGCAACTGGGCCAGCTTCCCCTTCGGCTTTCCGGGTACTGCCGCTTCGACTGCAGCTCCTGACCGTTAGCGATGAAGATATCCATACCCTCATGGGCAGTGGCCAGGTGAACTTTGCCCAAATCCACCCCATTTCCACCAGAACGGGTGTGTTCTGGGGCCAAGGTATCACCCTTTCCCATTGGGCAAATAGAGTTTGCAGCAGCCCAGCAAAAAGCTGCCCTGATCGCGTCAGCAGGTCGTATCTTGGTCGGCCAGTTCTGGCGAAAGCCTTTCACAAAGCAGGCCGTAGGTCTTTTGCCTGGATCCCTAGACCAGCAGCGGGGCTTTGCGCCAAGCCTTGGGCTGCTGGAACCGGTGCAGATCTCGGATCAGCCGCACCCAGCCGTCAGACATGGACTCCACCAAAACTTTGCCTTTCTCCGGCGTGGCGGCGGTGGCATCGCCCAAAACTCCGCTCTGGGTGAGATCGCGAGTTGCCCAAGCGAAAGGGATCCGCCCTTCCATGCTGAGCAGGCTGTTTTCCGGCAGATCGTGGGGATATTCGCAGACCAATCGGTCGGTTCGCACCGTGTCCGGCAAAAGGTGCATCAGCATACTGGTCTCCCCATCGCCGGCGTGAATGCCCAATTCCCGTTCTTTCTCGGTAAACAGCTCTCGTCCTTCGTGGGGAACGCGCCAGACCGACACCGGAAACAGCATGAAATCTTCATACTTCTGGTGCAGATCGCGGGCAACAATCTCCAGGACCTGTGGCTGGCCACCGTGGGAATTGAGGAACACCAGCTTGCGAAACCCAGCTCGGTAGATGCTCTCTGCCACTTCTGTCAGCACCGCCATCAGGGTTTGAGCCGAGAGGGTAATGGTGCCGGGGAAATGCCAATGCTCGTTGGCTTTGCCGTAACATTGGGTGGGCAAAACATAGGCCGGGATCTCAGGCTCCAGCTTCTCCATGGCGCGCCCAATGATCGCCGTGCCGATGCAGGCATCCACCACCAGGGGCAGGTGGGGCCCATGTTGCTCGATTGAGGCAACCGGCTGAATGATCACCACGTTCTCTTTGTCGGGCATGGCCTGGATCTCCGTCCAGGTCAGGTAGGGGAAAAAGCGGTGGGGCGGGACAAAAGTGTGCATCATGGCGGGATCCGTTCAAGTTTGATCAGAAAGCTACCTAGCACCATGCCACAAAATCGGGTTCACGAAATGCCCGCAAAGACGGGATCCCCGGCCAACCCGCCTGCCAAAGAAAAGTAAGGAGGCCATCGATTAGGATCAGTACAGTCCATATCGTCTTCAGTTAACGATTGCATGACCCTGTTGCCTCGTTTGCCCGCCCGATGTGGCTCTGTGGAGAATATCCCTTTCAGAAGCCGCCCTTTGCCTGCCCCGGTGGAGGTGGGCAGCACTCCACCCTCACCCCGTCCCATCCTCGCCCTGCCAGGGCCGCAAGCCACCCTCTATGTGGAGCTGATTCAGGCTTCTCTCCACAATCTTGCGGCGGGATCCCCAGCATTGCTCTGGGTGCGACCTCTCTTGCTCAGGCAGGGATCCCAAGTCTTGAACCTGCGGGCCACCTCGGATTTGCTCTGGCCTGCTGCCGGCTTTGTCCCGGCCTATGCGGAGGAGGTGTTGCCCCTTTTGGAGCAGGCAAGGGATCCCGCTCCCCACGAGCTCCCTGCCCGACAGCAGTTGCAGGCATTTCTGCGGCAAGTCTGGCGAGGCTAGGCTGCCCCGGAATGGCCAAGGGAGGCGGCCAACCTTTGCAAAGCCGATGCCAACATCGCTAGAGCCGCGTCAATTTCTGCCGGGGTGACGATCAAGGGGGGCACAAAGCGCACCACCTGGGATCCTGCCGGCACCAACAACAGCCCGCAGTCCATGGCTGCCTTGACCACTTCAGCCGCCGGGATGCGCACCACCAAGCCCTGAATCAGGCCCCAGCCCCGCACTTGCTCAACGAGCTGCGGAAACTGCTCCGCCAAGCGGGACAGCCCCTGACGCAGATACACCCCTGTCTGCTGGGCATTCCAAACCAAACTCTCCGACATTAGCGTGCGGCAAACCGCCAGGCCCACCGCACAAGCCAAGGGGTTGCCCCCAAAGGTGCTGGCGTGATCCCCCGGCTGAAACACGGCGCAAAAGTCTTTCGCCAACAAGGCCCCGATGGGGATCCCACCGGCCAGGCCCTTGGCCAAGGTGAACACATCCGGCTCCACCCCCAGGTTACAGTGGCCCCACAGCATGCCAGTACGGCCCATGCCCACCTGCACCTCATCCAAAATCAGCAGAATGCCCCGCTCGCTGCAGATCCGGCGCAACCATTGAAAATAGGCGGGATCCCCCGGCACAACCCCCCCTTCCCCCTGCAACGGCTCCAACAGCACGGCACACACCCGCTCGCCCCAGCGCTCCAACACCGCTGCTGTGCCCTCGATGTCGTTGTAGGGAACGTAATCAAAGCCGGGCACCAGAGGGGCAAAGTCTTTTTGGTATTTGGGCTGGCCGGTGGCGGTAATGGTGGCCAGGGTGCGGCCATGGAAGCTGGCATGGGCGGTGAGGATCATCGGATCTTGGATCCCGCGCACCGTGTGGGCATACTTGCGAGCCAGCTTGATGGCTCCCTCATTGGCTTCCGCCCCTGAGTTGCAGAAAAACACCTTGTCGGCACAGGAGTGCTGGGTCAGCCATTGGGCCAGTTGCGCCTGCGGCTGGTTGTAGTAAAGGTTGGAAACATGATGCAACTGTTGCGCCTGCTCGGTGAGCGCCTGAATCCACACCGGGTGGGCATGCCCCAGAGTACAGGTAGCAATGCCGGCCACAAAATCCAGGTACTCCCGCCCCTGCTCATCCCAAACTCGACACCCCTGCCCGCGCACCAGGGTTAAAGGATAGCGCCCGTAGGTGGCCATCACATGCTCGGCAAACAGCTCGGCAGTTGTCGGGGATCCCGAGGGGGCACTGGCAAGAGGCGAAGTTAGAGGAGACATGGCCGGTAAAAGATTGCTGTCGTGTTGGCGGCGCGGAGCGCTTTGGGGCTGGCGCAAGCCGTGTTTCGAGTGTACCACCCTGCTTTTGGAGATGATATTCTGGCAGGGCCCAAGATTCAGGGATCCCTACGAACCGATGTCGCGGCGGGGGGTAACGGTCTGGTTTACAGGGTTGAGCGGGGCGGGCAAAACCACCCTAAGCTGCGGCGTGGCCCAGCAGTTGCGCGCTTGGGGGCTGCCGGTGGAGGTGCTCGACGGAGATGTGGTGCGGCAACATCTCACCAAAGAGCTCGGCTTCAGCAAAGTGGATCGGGAGGAGAACATTCGCCGCATCGGCTTTGTGGCGGAGATGCTGACTCGGCACGGGGTGATTGTGCTGGTGTCGGCTATTTCCCCTTATCGGGCGGTGCGGCAGGAGGTACGGCAGTATATTGGCAGCTTTATCGAAGTCTTTGTGGATGCCCCCCTGGAGGTGTGCGAACGCCGGGATGTGAAGGGCCTCTATCGAAAGGCGCGGGCAGGCTTAATCCAGCACTTTACCGGTATTGACGATCCCTACGAGCCGCCGGAACAGCCGGAGGTGGTGTGCAAAACTGCCGAGCAAAGCATCTCCGAATGTATTGACCTGGTGATACAAAGCCTAAAAAGCAGAGGTTATGTCTAACAGGCCCACTGCTCTTACGTTGCCCGTAGAGGGTGGGCTTCCCCCTGGAGTAGCTGCAAAGAACCTAGAATTAAGAAAGGCTTACAAGCAACTCCTATGGCTTCGACATCGGCATCGGCCACTCCCATTTCGGCGCAGTGGATCTGGCGGGGGCAGTCAGTTCATTACGTCAAACAGGGTGAGCAGGGGCAGCCTCTGCTTCTGGTGCACGGCTTTGGAGCCTCCACCGACCACTGGCGCAAGAACATTCCCGAATTGGCTCAACACTACCAGGTGTACGCTATCGATTTGCTGGGTTTCGGTCGCTCCGCCAAGCCCAACTGGGACTACCGCGCCGAAATCTGGCGGGATCAGCTGCGGGACTTTTGCCAACAGGTAATCCGTCGGCCTGTGGTGGGGATCGGCAACTCCCTAGGCGGCTACGTGGTGCTCAGTTTTGCGGCGGAGTGGCCGGAGTGGGTGCGGGGCGTGGTGCTCTTGAATGGGGCAGGTGGGTTTTCCACGCTCAAAGGATCCCCGACCGGATGGCGGCAATGGATAGGCGGATTGGTGGGCTGGGGCCTGCGCCAGCGCCTGGTGTCTTACCTGCTGTTTCAGTATTTGCGGCAGCCGCACGTGATCCGAGCCAAGCTGAAGCAGGTTTACTACGACCCGGCAGCCGTGACCGATCAGCTGGTCGAGGCCATCCATCGCCCCACCCAGGATCCGGGGGCTGCCGATGTGTTTGTGGCCTTGATGCGAGGTGGGCAGAAGGGACGGTATGTAGATGAGCTGCTGTGCAGCTTGGTGCGACCGCTGTTGTTGATCTGGGGAGAACGGGATCCCTGGATGCGGGCTCGGGAACGCTCTAAGCTGTACCGGGCCCACTACCCTCAAGCAGTGGAATACTTCCTGGAGGCTGGCCACTGCCCCCACGATGAGCGCCCCGAAGAGGTCAATGCCCTGATTCACCGGTGGATCGAGACCGGGATCCCAGCCACCACTTCTCCCCCCATTTCCAAAGCTGCCCCTGTATCGGAAGTCCATCCCTAGGCGGCCCGTCTAGCTTGGGCTGTCCAACAATTCCTCCTGGGGATCCCCTTCTAGGCCGATGGTGTACTTAGACCATTCTCGATGGGAACCACTGCCGACGGCTTTGGAGATTTCAAAGTAAAGAGTGCTGTGGGGACGGCGGGGTTGGCGCAGCAGGGGCATACCGGCTTCGCGGGGGGTGCGGTTCCCTTTTTTCACGTTGCAACGCACACAGGCACTGACCACATTTTCCCAAGTATCCCCGCCGCCACGAGACCGAGGGATCACGTGATCCAGGGTGAGATCTTCGCCGAAGCAGCCGCAGTACTGACAACGATGCCCATCCCGGTAGAGAACGTTGCGGCGCGTAAGCGGGATCTCCTTGTGGGGAACGTGGACATAGTGGCGCAGACGAATGACAGTGGGCAAGGGAATGTTGCCGTACACCACTCGGCCATTGTGCTCGATTTGCTCGGCCTTGCCCTTAAGCAATAGAACGACCGCTCTGCGCCAACTGGTGATGTTGAGCGGCTCGTAGGAGGCATTCAAAACCAAAACCTTGCCCATAGTGCCGCGCACCGCTGACGGGATCCCCAACCCAAGCCGGAAGGCGCCAGCCCCCTGAAGTTATGCAAAATGTTAACACAGCTTTAGATTCAAGCAGTAGGAGTTCTGTGCTCCAGGAGATATTCCCGGCTGCTGCAAAACGCTACTCTGGAGAAGATCTGTTGGCAAGGGCGTGTTCAATCCTAGGGCATTACGTGGGGTTTCCCGAATAGGCTGAACTTTATTGAGGTGATGAAGCTGGAACTGAAATCTTCAACTCAACAGCAGGATCTGCCCCAAAAGAGAAATCCAGGCGAGGGATCCCGCTGGCTGATGGGTTTGGCCATTGCGCTGCTTTGTCTGGGATCCCCCAACCGCTGGTGGCACTGGTTTCCGGGAGCGCTGCTGGGCTTAGCCCTGCTGTTTGGCCTGTGCGAGCAACGGCAAGGGTGGGCGCGGTGGCGTTTGGCCTATGGCCTCTGGTTTTGGGTTTGCCTGTATGCCTTCTGGGTGGATCCCTTCTCGGTTAAGGTGTTGAGCGCCTGGGAGATCCTGGGGGGCGTGGTGGTGGCTCCCCTGATCCCCCTCTTTTTCACCACTGCTACGCTCCTGAGTTTGGAGCTGAGCCGCCCCCTGCCGGCTTGGGCACGTCCGCTGGGCTTGGCCACGGTCTGGACAGGCTTGGATGGGCTGTTGGGCTTGCTCTGGTGGCCCATCCCTTTCCACTGGGGATCCCTGTTGTTCGACTGGCCCCTCGGGATCCAAGTAGCCGATGTTACGGGGATCTGGGGGGTTACCTTTTTTGCCGTGTTCGTCAATGGGGTTCTTTGGCAGATGGCCAGGCAGATTTCTAGCCGGTGGCAGGCGGCTGGGGGATCCCTGAGAAACGTTTTGGGTGAGATGCTCAGGAACAGGGATTTCTGGGGTACGCTCGCCTGCGGCCTGGGGTTGACGGGGCTGGTCTTGGCCTATGGAAGCGCACGCCTGGCCTACTTCGATGCCTTGGCCGTCGAAAACAGGGATCCTGACTTTCGGGTGGCGGCGGTGCAGCAGGTGGCTTGGCTGGAAGCCGATCGCAGTTGGAACTACCGCCTGGAGCGCTACCGGGAGCTGCATCAGCTTTCTGCCCAGGGGGTGGCTGCTGGGGCACAGTTGGTGGTTTGGCCGGAGGGGGCGCTGCGGGCACGGCTGCTGAATACTGGCCTGGAACCCTACGTGATCGAGCCAATGCAAGCGATTCTGCCGCCGGAAGGCGCTTTGATTACGGGGGCAACAGAGCCGGATCCCCGCACAGCCCATTTGCCGGAGCCAGAGCAGCGATTTTTTAACACGGCCCTGTTGTTTGACGCCCGGGGCAACTTGCTGGATGGGTTTGGCAAGCAGTGGATCTTTCCCTATTTCGAGTCGGGGCGCTACGTGCCTTCACCCGATGGCTATCGGCCTCTGGACGGAGGGGAGCTTTTCGGGCCTTTGGGGGTGATGATCTGCTTGGAGAGCGTCTTGCCTGCGCCCAGCCGAACTTTAACCCGTCGCGGCGCCGAGTCTTTGATCGTGATTTCGGATGATAGCTGGTTTGGTAATAGCCACTGGCCGATGTTGCATGGCCAGCTCTCGGTTTTCCGGGCTGTGGAAAATCGGCGGGGCGTGGTGTTTGTCAATAACACAGGCGGCAATCTGGTGGTGGATCCCTCAGGTCGGCTCCAGCAGGTTGGCCCCATCTTTCAGCGGGGGGTGATTACGGGAGAAGTGAAGCGGCGTTCTGAGACAACTTTCTACAATCGCGCGGGGGATTGGCTGGCGTGGCTGACGTTGGGGCTATCTTTGGGGCTATGGCGCTGGGGATCCCGAGCAAGGCAAGGATGAGTTAGAATCGATAGGCCCACCGGTGGGTCTGCGGATTCTCCTATCCAGTCCTCACTTCAAAGCCCTGCTGATGTAGCTCAGTTGGTAGAGCAGCTCACTCGTAATGAGCAGGTCGTCGGTTCGAGTCCGATCATCAGCTTTCTGGAGTTGAACACCTCAGAGTCCCTTTGGGAGAAGAGTTGGGGGTGGTCGCGGAAGCGGCGCGGAGCGTTTGGGCAGCAGCGATCATTCTTTCGAATTGCAGTGAAACCTTGGAACGGCTACAGTTGTGGAGGGCACCAGAAAAGATTTCGGGTAGAGACCCCCAAAGAATGGAGAATATCTCTCATTACCCCTGTGCAGTACTTCCAATGCTCAGGATCTGCACACATGCGGTCGGGATTTAACTCCATCTCATAATGGATAACATTGGGGATCCCGGCAAACTCATCAGAAGACTGAGGAGAAACAATCAGCAGCAGAAAAGGCTTGCCCCTGCGCTTAGCCGCCAGCTTATCCATTAAGTCAACAACGGCCTCTCGCCGGCAACCCCCTGTGCGCACAAACAAGACTTTATCGGCTTTTTCCAAAACATACATAAAACGCTTGGCGCGAGCAGCGTAGCGAGTTCGCATTCGCTCATGGATGGGGTGCATATTCTGAAGTGGATCCTCCCCCTCTTCCACCTCATGGCCAAAGGAGAGGCCCGTCCACTTGCTGTGGTAAATTCGCCGATCTTCAGGACTGTAGTGCAAATATTGCGGATCCCACATGCCCTGAAACTCGTTGTGGATCATATCGGCCACATCAGCCAAATTGCTGGTGCGTGTCAAATCAAAAGGAAAGGCAGGCCCGTCATATTCCAACTTGTAGAGCAGCATTCGCACCGCGCAGCGATCCCCTAACGGTACAATGGCAAAGCGATGAATATCCGATAATTTGCAGGTGTATTCCAGCAGCATGACCGATCCAGGAGCAGCCTTTACCCGACTTTCGAGGCCACCTTCCCCGATCATCAGGGTTCGGAAGAGAGCTTCGCGGTGGCTCGGATCTTCATAAACACCCGCTGGCATGGCTTTGAGAGCGGCCCGCACTTCCTTCCACATGGGGTGGATGTTGTACTCGTGACTGCTCTGGTTGATCACGCACAGGCGAGGCATGGGATCAGAAGAGCCTTCTGAGGATCCACTGAGCTTGAGAAGGATCAACGATCCATCCTCGAAGATCGTTTCTACTGATTCCGAGGAAAAGAACTGGGCTACTGGGGAGAAGACAAGATCGGCATCCGCAGGAATGGAGAGGGTGGTTTGCACCGAACCATCTTCTTGTACGGAAAGGGAATATAAGGTAGCATCCCCTAGCCTTTCATCGCTTTTGCCAATATACAGACCCGGCTGTAGACCTGCTTTTTGGAAAGCGGCTTGCAAAGGTTGCCAAGTGGGCGTGATGGTATAAGGGTAGGGAGTTATATTCACGATGCGAAATTGGTTTTTGCCTGTTTCTGCAGTCACCCAAAAACCATGCTCATCTGCAAAAACGACCCGTTCTCCAACGGGTTGAGCAAGCTTTCTACGAGCTGAACTAACTTGGCCGGGATCCAAAAGAGAGAGATCGATGGCCTCAAACATGACCTGATGACCCTTGGAATTGGGGTGAGCTGGGTCAAAAGCAAGGTCTGGTTTCCAGCGGCCCTGTCCATCTTCCAAATGAGGCAGCCAATTGAACACAGGGCATCCCCAGCTGAGCATTCTTTGCTGAGTTTCTTGCAAAAGAAGATGCTGTTCTGGGCCGTAGTTTGCATGGGGATAAACCCCTCCCAGAACTGGCAAGGCTCCAATGTCTTGAATTCGCTGAATTAGCCGCTGCAGGCCGTTTTCAAACCGTCTCTGCAGGGCGCGGCGATGCTGGGGCAAGGCCGATGCCAAGCCTTCATTTCCCAAAGACAAAGCAACAATAACGACATCGGGATGTTCAGGGATCACCGCCTGCTCAAACCGCAACAGAGTTCGGCTGACATTGGCCCCCAATTGGGAGAGATTTCGCACTTGATGGCCATAGCGCTCTTGTAGAGCTTTCTGCAACAGCCAAGCCCAACCTCGCAACAGCCAGGCGCTGCACCCCAGGGCAACGGAGCTGCCCAAAATGACGACTTTTAGCCCTTGCGGATTTTCCGGTTCGACCTCAGGAATGGGATCGGCAAAATAGCCGTAAGGATAGGCAGGGATCTGGCCAAACTCCCCATCCTCGACAATCAAAACTGCCGGTAAAGGTTCTGGCTCAAGTGGCACCCAGCGATTGACAGCGGTGGATTCCCAAATCACTTCGCCACCGGCTTGCACGCGCAGATACCGGTACTCTACTCGAGGGATTTCTTTTGAACACCCGCTATAGGGCAACAACGGGCCGGGCGTGCCGTCTGCTGGGCTCAACGGCAACTCTACCCACCACAGCGGATAATGAGCGGGATCCGTCTGCAGCCAAATGCAATGGCAGGGATCCCAGGAGCCCAATTTTGCGCTGGATCCCACCAAGGCAATTCTCTCGCCCGGCTGGGTGATGGCACGAACCTGGAAGCGATACATAACGTTTTCCTGGCACAGGATTCAATGGGAAATTGTGGGGCTGTGCGGGCGGACTGCACTCACTCATCACCCAATCAACAGCTCAGCAGCCGGCTGAGAAGGGCAAGAGCCTGGGAGCTGATCCCATCTCTGCTGTTTTATCCGGGAAAAAGAGAAGTTCTTAAATCTGGAAAGGAAAGATCTCTAGTACCCAAAAATCCAGTTCAACTGGGCCAATACGGTTCTTAATACAGTTCTGAATAAAGACTCAGTCAATCTTGGCTTAAAGCTAGCATATTGACCGAGGGCTGTCTGTTTTCCAGAGCACTTTTAGACTCTCTCTGGGGTACAGATTTCCAACTGCCGCTGGGGCAAAATAACTTCAAAGCTGGATCCCTGGCCCAGCTTACTCTCCACCTGCACCTGACCTTGATGCTGCTGGGCAATGCTTTTGACGATCGCCAGCCCCAAACCTGACCCCGAGAGGCGACCGGGATCCCCGCTGCGAGCCGGATCTGCTCGATAAAAGCGATCGAACACATGGGGCAGAGCCTGAGGCGGGATCCCTGGCCCGGTATCTTGTACCCGTACCACCAGCTCTGGGGATCCGGAGCGCAGCCGTTGTTCCAGCCTCACCTGCACCTCTCCTTGCGGGGGAGTGTGGAGAAGGGCGTTTTCAATCAGGTTGGTGAACAGGCGGGCCAATTGATCTTCATCTCCCCAAAAACCGAAGGGATCCACTTGGGCGGGAGAAGGTTCCTTCCCGCTCTCAGGGGCAGCAATCTCCAGCTTCAAGCGGATCTGCTTTTGGTTGGCCAAGCCCTGCAGCTCCTCCACCACCTGCAGCAGCAGAGCATCCAGCGCACAGCAACGGGGTTGGAAAGGCACCATACCGCTGTCGTGGCGGGCCAGAAACAGCAGGTCATCCACCAGGCGACCCAGCCGCAAACACAGCCGCTCCACCATCTGCCAGCGCTGCCGGGTGTCGGCATCCAATTGGGAATCCGCCAAAGCCACCTGTACCGCGGTTTGAATGCTGGCCAAGGGGCTGCGCAGCTCGTGAGAGGCGTCGGCGGTAAATTGCTTGAGCTGCTGATAAGACTGCCGGATGGGTTGCATGGCCAAACCGGAGAGCATCCAGCCAATGGCTCCCACACTCGTCAAGCCGGCCACCACCCACAGGGAAAGATCCCGGATCAACTGTCGCGTTGGCTTGCTCACCTCAAACCAAGGATGGCTGACCCGCAGATAGCCCAGCAGCTTCCCATGGGCCACGATCGGCTCGGTGAACTGACGCAGCCAATACCCAGGAGCGATGCGGGCAGTGTGCAGGGATCCCTCGGTCAATAGGGGGGCAGGGATCCCGCCGGGTACCGTGGACCAGATGAGCGTTCCTTGAGGGCCGAACCACTCCAAGTCGATGTGATCGTCCTCTAGGGTGCTGGGATCATCCCGAAAGCTGGCCTCTAAGCTGCGGCGGGCCTGCTGCGGATCCAAGAGGCTCTCATCCACCACCAAAGACCGCTCGACAATCTCCACCACATGGCCAAGGGTATCGTCCACCCGCTCGATCAGGGTTGACTGCACGTACCAATAGAAGCTGCCGGCAAACAACAGCAGCAACACTGCCGTAACCGTTGTATACCAGAAGGCCAACCACTGTCGCGTCGCTTGGAACATGGGAGCTGCACCGCGGGGGGAGAACGGAGTGGGGCTAGCTGTGAACACGGGGTTCGGGGTGAAGGGAAGACAAGATCTCGGCCTCCACCTGGAGTAGAGTATCGAGCCGATCCTGCACCTGATCGGCGGGAAACTGCTCCAACGCCAAATCCAAGTAAAGCTGCCAATGGCGCTCCTCCGCAGCCGCCAGCCAGAGATAAAACTGCCGCAGCTCTGGGTCGGGCGCGTGGATCCCCAACAGGCCCAAGCGTTCGTGGCTGCGGGCCTCGATAATGGCTGCCACCAGCAAGGTGTCGAGCAGATGCTCTGGCTCAGAGCGGCGCAGGTGTTGGTTTAGGCGACCCGCATAGGGCGCAGCCGACAAGGGCTTGATGGGGATCCCCAGCCGTTGCAGGTGGCGATGCACCCGCTCAAAATGCTGCAGCTCCTCCCGCGCCAGCGGCGAGAGGGTTTCCACCAAACGCCCATTAGCCGGGTAGCGAAACAGCAAGCTGAGGGCGTTGCCCGCTGCTTTTTTCTCACAATTGGCGTGGTCTAGCAAGACCAGATCGATGTGCCGGGTAGCCTGTTCGATCCAGTCCTCAGAGGTACGAGAAGCAAGTTCTAGAGCAAGCACAGGGTCGGTAGGAAAGGGTTAAGAGAAGTTCTAGGGACGAACAATCTCCACAGTAACCCGCCCCGTCAGCTCCGGGATCGGGGGATGACACTTGGTCAATCGGATCTTAGCTTTGCTGGCCCCTGTCTCCCGCAGCACCATTTCGGCAATCGCCTCCGCCAAGCTCTCGATCAGCACAAACTGATTGCTTTTCACCAGTTCCGCAATCCCGGCCACTGCAGAACGGTAGTCGAGGCTATCACACAGTTGGCCGCTGAGAGCAGCCGGGCGCAGATCCGCCCACAACTCGAAATCCACCTCAAACCATTGCCCCAAAGCCCGTTCCGCCTCATCAAGGCCGGTATAACCGTAGTAGCGCAGGCCGGAGACGATCAGCCGATCTCGCAACTGCTCGGGGGGTCGCCGAGGGATCCGATCGGGATCTGGATAGGGCTGCTGACTGTTGCTGCTGACACTGGTGGGGATCTGTAGCTCCATCACATCCTCCAAGCTCGACCTGGAGACCCCATCCCACAGGGCCTGACGAAACAACGAAACCTTGGCTCGACCTTGGGAGCCGGTTGCCCCCTGTTCCCATTTCCTTTTTGATTCCCTAAGGAATTGGCTCCGGGATCCCCATCCCTCAATGGCTGAGGGCCAACGCTCTCCCCTCTACGGTCGCTGCCATCTCCCACAACAGATCTTCCGTCTCTTCCCAGCCGATGCAGCCATCGGTGATGGAAACCCCGTACTGGAGCGGCGCCCCTTCCTGCCAGGTTTGCTTGCCCGGGTAGAGGTTGCTCTCCAGCATCAGCCCCATCAGAGCCCGCTGCCCCGCCTGGTACTGCTGTAGCACCGCTCGACAGACGGATCCCTGGTTGCGGTAATTTTTGTGGGAGTTGTCATGGGAGCAGTCCACCATCACCGAGCGAGGGATCCCTTGATCCTTCATCAGCAGTGCCGCCCGCGCCACATCTTCCGGGCCGTAGTTGGTCTTGCCCCCTCCCCCCCGCAACACAATGTGTCGATCCGGGTTGCCGGTGGTTTTCACCAGAGCCGTCATGCCATCTTGGCCGATGCCCAGGAAACTGTGGGGATGGCTGGCGGAGAGAATGGCATTGAGCGCAATTTCCAGCCGCCCGTCGGTGCCGTTTTTGAAGCCCACAGGCATGGAGAGACCGCTGGCCATTTCCCGGTGAGTTTGGCTTTCGATGGTTCTGGCGCCAATGGCCGCCCAGCTCACCAGATCTGCCGTGTACTGAGGGGTCACCGGATCCAGCATCTCGGTAGCACAGGCCAGGCCCAGCTCGTTGATCTGCAGGAGAATGGAACGGGCCAGTTGCAAGCCGGTGGCAATGTCGCACGAACCATCCAGGTGGGGATCGTTGATCAGGCCCTTCCAGCCCACCGTGGTGCGGGGTTTCTCAAAATACGTGCGCATAACGATCACCAGGTGCTCCCGAGTTTGGTCGGCCACCCGCTTGAGGCGATGGGCATACTCCAGAGCCGCTGCGGGATCGTGGATGGAACAGGGGCCGACGATCACCACCAAGCGATGGAGATCCCGTCCGTGGATGATGTCGCGGATGGCTTGCCGAGTGGAGAGCACCACTTGCGCTGCCGTTTCCGTAAGGGGCAGCTTGGCCTTGACAGCAGCAGGGGCAATCAAGGGAGTCACCTCTTGGATGTTGCAATTGTCGGTTTGGGGGGGCATGGAACTGTCCTTAGTGTGCAAGTGGGTAGATGGGGTCGTCGAGCCATCAAAAAAGCCCTGGCGCTGGGCTCAGGGCTTCAGGACTGACTCGGGTAAACCTAGGTCTTTAGTTTACGCGCCACCCTTCCGCCCTGGTCGTTGCCAGGGAAAGGTAAAGTAGCCAAAAAAGGAAGCGCGCCAGACCATGCGGAGAGCAAACTTAAAACCTGTACGAGATAACTATACCCGAAAAAACCTCGTTTGACACCTCAGGGATCCGGTTTCCTGGCGGAGAGACCAGCGGGAAGTCTTAAGCCGACCGAGCCGCCGGCTTGGCAATCCAGTAGCCGCAGGGGTGTTCTCCCTGCACCTGCCAGGTGATGCGCTCTACTCGGCAATCGGGCAAGGCGGCAGCAAACATCTCCAGCTCGTGGCCGCAGACGCTGGGAAAGGTGTGGGCAATCTGGGCAATGGCGCAATTGTGCTCGACCAACACATACTGCTCGACGTAAGGCTCGGATCCCTCTGCTGCCATCGGCACAGTCAGGTCGGCAGGATAGGGGTAGTACTCCGCCATGTAACCCTCTGCCTGGCGCAACTGCACCAAACGCTCCAGCCGCTCCCGCAGGGATCCGGATCCCAGCTGGGCCTGATACTCCCGGGCTTTGCGCTGCCACTGGTGGTGGAGAAGGGATCCCATCTGTTCGGATCCCAGAGTTTCGGCCAGGGTGTTGAGCAGACCAAGGGCAAACTCGTCGTAGCTGGCGGGGAACTGCTCTTCTCCCAAGGGGCTGAGCTGATAGAGATGCTGGGGTCGCCCTAGACCATTGGGTTGAGCGACATGTTGGATCAACCCCTCTGCCTCCAGATCCTTGAGGTGGCGGCGGATGGCCTGGGGAGAAATGCGCAGGTGCTCTGCCAGCGTTTGGGCGTTGGCCTGCCCCGCCTTGCGCAGGTAGACCAAGATGGCCTGCTTACTCGAAGCGGGTTGAGCGACCTGCCCGGTGATCTTGCGCGTGCTGTCCACCCTCGCCCTCCTGGTTAGACTGGGTTAATCGGCTGCCGCTGCCAGCACAGCTCTCTGCTATTTTGACAACGGGATCATTGCTAAAGTAACCTGAGGATCAGTTAAACAACAACTCTGTTGTTTTATTTGGCCATCTGTCTTAGTCGCGTTTCTACCCTGTCACTACCCGAGAGCCATCCATGTCTACGAGCGTCCGCGCCCTGGTCAACCAGCCCTACAAGTACGGCTTTGTAACCGACATCCCCTCTGAGTCGATTGGCAAAGGCTTGAACGAAGAGGTGATTCGGCAGATCTGGGCCAAGAAAGGGGAGCCGGACTTTATGCTAGAGTTCCGGCTGCGGGCCTACCGCCAGTGGCTGAAGATGAGCGAGCCCACCTGGCCCAACGTCAGCTACCCGCCCATTGACTACCAAAACATTGTCTACTACTCGGCCCCCAAGGTGCAGCCCAAGAAAAAGAGCCTGGACGAAGTGGATCCGGTGCTGTTGGAGACCTTCGAGAAATTGGGGATCCCCTTGTCTGAACAGAAGCGGCTGGCCAATGTGGCGGTGGATGCCATCTTCGACAGCGTTTCGGTAGCCACCACCTTCCGGGAAAAGCTGGCCAAGGAAGGCGTGATCTTCTGCTCCATGTCGGAGGCACTGCGGGAGTATCCGGAGCTGGTGCGCAAGTACTTGGGCAGTGTGGTTCCCATTGCTGATAACTACTACGCGGCGCTGAACTCGGCAGTGTTCAGTGATGGATCCTTTGTCTATGTGCCCAAAGGGGTGCGCTGTCCCATGGAGCTTTCCACCTATTTCCGCATCAACAACGGCGAATCGGGCCAGTTTGAGCGCACCCTGATCATTGCCGACGAGGGATCCTACGTCAGCTACTTGGAAGGGTGTACTGCCCCCATGTTCGACACCAACCAACTGCATGCGGCGGTGGTGGAGTTAATTGCCCTAGACAATGCCGAAATTAAATACTCCACGGTGCAGAACTGGTATGCCGGCGATGAAAACGGCAAAGGGGGCATTTACAACTTTGTAACCAAGCGCGGCCTGTGTCAGGGGGCAAACTCCAAGATCTCCTGGACGCAAGTGGAGACCGGCTCCGCCATCACCTGGAAGTACCCCAGCTGTGTGCTGGTGGGGGAAAACTCGGTGGGCGAGTTTTACTCGGTTGCCCTCACCAACCACTACCAGCAGGCCGATACCGGCACCAAGATGATTCACGTGGGCCGCAACACCCGCAGCAAAATTATCTCCAAAGGGATCTCGGCTGGGCACTCCAAAAACAGCTACCGCGGCCTGGTCAAAATCGGGCCGAAAGCGGAAGGTGCCCGCAACTTTTCCCAGTGCGATTCCATGTTGATCGGGGATCAGTGCAGCGCCAACACCTTCCCCTATATTGAGGTGCAAAACAACACCGCCAAAGTGGAGCACGAAGCTTCCACCTCCAAGATTGGAGAGGAGCAATTGTTCTACTTCCAGTCCCGCGGCATCTCTGCGGAAGATGCTGTGTCCATGATCATCAGCGGCTTCTGCCGAGAGGTGTTCAACCAATTGCCGATGGAGTTTGCCGTAGAAGCCGATCGGTTGCTGAGCCTGAAGTTAGAGGGATCCGTCGGCTAGGGGATTGCTCCCAATGCGAAGCTGAGCAAGTGGGCGAGGCCGCTGACACGCTGTGGGAGCAGGCGCTGCCATTTTCAGGAGAAGGGTAAGGGGTTAGGTAACTCCCGAGGCAGAGGGCTGTGATCCCCTGAAGCCAGAGGCGGCCCAAGGGCTTGGCGACGTTGCAAACAGCGCATGGATGCAGGGGGGGAGAGGGGATAATCAAGGAGTTTTGAACCGTAAGGCTAGGCAGGAGAAGTTCCCCATGAGGGCATTTCTGGAGGAGTTCAAAAAGTTCATCAGCCGGGGCAATGCCTTAGATTTGGCTGTTGGCGTTGTTATTGGAGGTGCTTTTGGGAAGATTGTGACTTCTTTTGTAGCAGATCTGTTTACTCCAGTTTTAGGCTTGATGATTGGTGGAGTGAGCTTCCAGAACTTGGTCTGGAAAATCGGTGGAAGTCCTGAAGACCCAGTTACGATTAACTACGGTAGCTTTCTGCAAGCTGTGTTTGATTTTGTGATTATCGCTTTTGCCATCTTCTTACTGGTGAAGGCGATCAACACCCTACAGCGAAAGGAGGAAGAATCTCCTCCCACATTGCCCCCACCAGAAGTGGTTTTGCTGACAGAGATCCGGGATATCCTCAATCGCCACTCCCAATAGAGCTATAGGGGATCCTTAGGCCCAAAATCCAAACCTGGTTTAGGGATCCCTTAACTTTTCAGCTCCTGCCCTTCGGTGTCAACCCTAGAGTCTAGCCATGATCCGTGAAAACAGCCCTGTCATCTTATCCGTTCGAGATCTCAGCGCCGAGATCGACGGCACCCCCATTCTCAAGGGGTTGAGCCTGGAAATTCGCGCCGGAGAGATCCACGCCATCATGGGCCCCAATGGCTCTGGAAAAAGCACTTTTTCCAAGATCTTAGCCGGCCACCCTGACTACAGGGTGACGGGGGGCGAGATCCTCTACCTGGGAAAAAATCTCTTGGAGATGGAGCCAGAAGAGAGGGCTTGGGCAGGGATCTTTTTGGCATTTCAATACCCCATCGAAATCCCAGGGGTGAGCAACTTGGATTTCCTGCGCGCCGCCTACAACGCTCGCCAGAAATATCGGGATCAGCCGGAACTGGATGCTCTGGATTTTGACGACCTGGTACGGGAAAAGTTGGATATTGTCAAAATGGATCCCGTTTTTTTGGAGCGCTCTGTGAACGAGGGCTTTTCCGGCGGTGAGAAAAAGCGCAACGAGATCCTGCAAATGGCGGTGTTGGAGCCCACGCTGGCCATTTTGGACGAGACGGATTCCGGCCTGGATATCGACGCGCTGCGCATTGTCGCCCAGGGCATCAACCGACTGGCCGGCTCTGAGAATGCCATGCTCTTGATCACCCACTACCAACGCTTGCTGGACTATGTTACCCCCGACTACGTGCACGTGATGGAGGGGGGTCGTATCGTCATCAGTGGGGACAAGACCTTGGCGCTGGAGCTGGAAGAACGGGGCTACGACTGGATCAAAACTCAGTCGGGTCAAGAACCGGCAGCTGCGACATCTCGGCAGGAGAAAGAGGGATGAGCGCCACCTTGCCCAAACCTTTTGCCCCAGAGAGCCGCCTATTCCTGGAGCACATCCTCGGCCAAATCCCGGAAAGGCAGGATCCCTACACCACCCTTAGGCAGCAGGCCCGCGCCCAACTGGCCGAACTGGGGATCCCGACCCCACGGGAAGAGGATTGGAAATACAGCGATCTCTCGCCACTGCTGGCCCACAAGTTTCGCCTGGCTGCCGCGGCGGATCCGGCTCTGGATGCAGCAACCCTAGAACCTTGGCTTTGGCCGGAAGCCAGCTATAGCCGCGCCGTGTTCGTCAACGGCTACTTTGCCCCCCAGCTTTCTGATTTGAGCGGCCTGCCCACCGCTTTGCAGGTGATCCCTTTAGCCCAAGCCCCAGGGGAGTTGCTGCAAACCCTGGCCAAGACGGATGTGTTTACGGCCCTCAACACCGCTCATCTGGGAGATGGGATCCAGATTGGCCTACAGCCCGGCCAGGAAGTTCCGTCACCGCTGCACCTGCTGTTCATAACGGTGGCTCCTGAGGGAGAGGCCGTTTTGGCCCAGCCCCGCTGCCTGCTGTCTTTGCAAGCCCACAGCTCCCTCACGCTGATCGAAGATCATGTATCCCTGGGATCCGGGATCCCCTTTGGCAACGCGGTTACGGAGATCGCCCTGGCAGAGGGATCTCGTTTGCACCATGTGATTTTGCAAAGGCAGGGATCCCCAGCCTTCCACATCAACAAGACCGCCGTGCGCCAAAGCCGCAACAGCCACTACCGCCTCCAGGCCATTCAGTGGGGATCCCAGTTTTCTCGCCACAACCTGGAGATCACCCAAGCCGGAGCCCAGGCCCACACCCAACTGCAGGGGCTAACGCTGCTGAAGGGATCCCAGCACAGCGACACCCACTCCCGCCTGGTGCATCAGGCCCCCCACGGCAGCAGCCGCCAATTGCACAAGTGCATTGTGGACGAGACGGCCCATGCGGTCTTCAGCGGACGGATTCTGGTGAGCCGAGAGGCCCAACTGACGGACGCCGCCCAGACCAACCGCAACCTGCTCCTAGGCCCCAAAGCGCGGGTCAACACCCAGCCACAACTGGAGATCTTTGCCGACAACGTCAAGTGTGCCCATGGGGCCACCGTCAGCCAACTGGAGGCAGAAGAGATCTTCTATCTGCAAAGCCGGGGTATTCCCCAAGCTGAGGCCAGGCAACTCCTCACCTGCGCTTTTGCGGCAGAAGTTCTGGAAGGGATCCCGTTGGCTCAACTTCCCGCCCTGGTGGCCCGCCAGTTGGCTGGGATCCCGTGAATCCAATCAATTCCAATAACAATAATAAGTTGTTGCTCCCCCATTACCCTCAAGAGTGACCAGACTTGGGCGTGATGGATAGGCAGCAGTAAACTACCCGGCTCCGACCGCTAAGCGGTACGGAGCGGGCTTTCAGTAGCCCTGAGCCTGTTCTGCTCTACCAGAGAACAAAACAAGCCCGGACCTCTAGGCTGGTTTACGGCAGCCCCCAAAAGCGCAATCACATTCGCACCATTCAAATCCGCATCCCCTTCCCATCCACAGTGCCCACACTTGAACGACTTGCCACTGCGGTAGGATTGCGCAGGGTCGGGATGAATGTGCAAACACCGGTGACAGGTCTGCGACGTGTAGGCAGGCGGTACCAGAATCAAAGCAACCCCTGCACGCAGAGCCTTGTATTCCAGAAACTGCCTCAGCTGGTAGAACGCCCAACTGTTGGCCCTGCGCCGTTCAGCTTTGCTGCGTGGCTGTTGATTGACCCTTTCCCGGATCCCTGTCAAGTCTTCCAGAGCAATAGCGCTGTTTGTGGTCTTTGCCCTAGAGACAATAGCTTTGGAGATGCGATGATTGACCCACGCTTGAAAGCGTCTCTCCTTGCCAGACAGCCGTTGCAGCAGTTCTCTGCATCTGCGCCGCGAACTGCGTGTGCCCTTACTGGCTTTGCGTTGGAGTGCCGCCCTCAGTCGGGAGTAGTGGTCGCGGACTCTGTTCAGCTGCTGTCCATTCCAGTTGTCCCCGTCTGACGTATGGGCGATATCCGTCCTTCCCAAGTCCACCCCGATCACCTTGTCGGTATCTTGTTGCTTGGGTGGCTTTCCCTCTACGCAAATCTGGATGTAGTAGGAGCCATCCTTCCGCTGGACTAGGGTGGCCGATTTGGGGTTAGAGCCAGCCAGCATTCCCCTCTGGTAGTTACCAATGGCTAGCTCAAAGCGTTCTCTCCCTTCCACCGTGGTCAGCGACACCGTCCAGTCTTTCTCGCGGAATGAAAAGATACGTGCGTCGTAGGTAACGAACCTACGCTTGAACTCTTTAACCGGACGGTTGCGCTGTCTCGCCACTTTGCGAGCGCCTGCCACCCGTCTGCACACCTGTTGAGCCAAGTTACTGGACAAGCCGAACCGGGCTCGAATCTCGTAGTAGCAAAGGGATTGCAGTTTGACCGCGTTGACGATCTTCTCCGGCGTGTTCTGGTTGACCCAGTTCAAGGCTTGGCCAAAAGCCTCCATCGTCGCGTCCAATTTGGCGGCTTGCGACTGGGACGCCTTGAGCTTACAGGAGACGGTCAGGACTTGGCTCATAAGTTAATTGTACTTCATCAAAGCGCATTCCTCCCGACACTGACCCTACGGGTACAGTGCGGGGCTCCTGCGATTTCTAGCTGAACCTGGCCCTCTAAGCTCCCATTCCCGAGTACTGTTGCAAGCCTTTGCGCCACAACCAGCGGTTAGCCAGCCAAAGCAGGCCCGTCCAGGCCAGGCCCATGCCAAAGCCGCCCAGAATATCCACCGGGATCCCTGCCCAGAGGCTGGCGGGAAAATGCACTAGGTAGGGGAAGGGTGTCCAGGCCAAGACCTGGCGCACGGGTGGTGGGAACACCTCCAGAGGAGCGATCACCCCCGAGAAAAACAAGTACACCAAAAAATGGAATTGCTCCAAGGCCGTCACCCGTTCCACCCAAAAGGCCAGCAGCGCCAGGGTGTACTGCATGAGAAAGCGCAGGGCAAAAGCCAGGAGAATGGCCAGGGATCCCAGCCCCGCCTGGGCCCAAGAGGGGATCCAAAAGGCACGGGGGTAGAGGACGAAGAAAAGGGCGATTAAAACCAGGGTAAAGGGGAGACGGGCCAAGCGCTCCATCAGGTGGCTGGCCACATGGTGCCAAGCGGGATCCAGAGGCTGCAACAGGCGAGGAGATAATTTGCCTTCGACCACCTCTCGCTCAAAGTCCCAGATGACCCAGACGATGGTGAACTGGCGCACCAGGAACACCGCCAGAAAGTAGCGGATGAACTCCAGAGCAGACAGCGAGAAGTCTCCTGAGCGGGCTGCCTCGCTCCACACCCCCATCATGATCAGGGGCAGGGATCCGGCCAACACCCACAGGATCAGCTCGGCCCGGTACTCCAGCATGTAGGCGTAGTAGGCGGAGAAGAGGGCACCCAACTTGCGAAAGAAGGCGTTCATGGAGATTCCGGTTGCGCAAGCGCTGCGGAGCAATACGAGACTGGCGGACGCAAAGTGGGCAACAAGCTGGCCAGGCTGACCACCGCTCCCACCACAACAATTGAAGGCGGTGCCACGGGCGAGGGCTGCCCAGCCAGAGTCTGCAGGCGGAGCAGATGAATCTCTTGCTCAGGGGTGGTGCCCCAGCGGATCAGGGCAACCGGGGTATCGGGAGCTTTCCCTCCGGCCAACAATTCAGCGGCAATGTGGCTGAGGTTGTGCATGCCCATGTAGATCACCAGGGTTTCCACCGCCCCGGCCAAAGCCCGCCAATTGACCTGAGGGCGGTATTTCCCTGCCGCCTCATGTCCGGTTACAAAAGCAACCGAAGAGCTGAGGTCGCGATGGGTGAGAGGGATCCCGGCATAGGCGCTGGCGGCAATGCCCGCCGTAATTCCCGGCACCACCTCCACTGGGATCCCGGCCTGCACCAGAGCCAACATCTCCTCTCCCCCCCGCCCAAAGATGAAGGGATCCCCCCCTTTGAGCCGCACCACCACGGCTGCCGTCCGAGCTTTCTCCATCAGCAAGGCTGTGATCTGCTCCTGGGGCAAGGTGTGAGCGCCGCAGTGTTTGCCAGCATAGATCCGTTCTGCCGTCGGCGGGATCAGCTCCAGGATGGAGGATCCCACCAGAGCATCGTAGATGACCACATCCGCGTGGGCGAGTAGCGCCTTTCCCTTCACCGTCAGCAGCCCTGGATCCCCAGGCCCTGCCCCCACCAAATACACTTTGCCCATCTCAAGTCCTGGTCGCGTCATTGCTGTTGGAAATATCCATTTTGAGGGAACGGGAAAGATTCGGCTATTCCAGCGCCGGGCTAAAAGCCTGGAGTGTCTCCACAATGGCCTGCATCAGTTGAGGATCCCGCCAGAGGGGCGGCTCCACCTGGATTTGGAGCAGAGGCCATTCCCGCTGTAATCGCTGAGCCTGTTCTTGTAGGGCGCGCAGCAGACCGCCTGGAAAGAGAAAAAACGGCAGCACCCGTAGACGGCACTGGCTAAGGCGCAAGCAATGGATCACGACCGCTTCTAAGGTGGGGGACTGGGCAGCAAAAGCCACATGCAAGGGGATCTCGGGCAAGCGCCGTTGCACAGTTTGGATCCCTGCTTGGAGCTGGGCGGCAAACCCCGGCAGACGGCTGCCATGGCCAAGCACAATCCAGGCATCTGCCCGTTCGCCGGATTGCCTGAGCGTTGCAGAGCAAGAGGGCTGTGGAGCCAGAATGCGAGCCACCAACAGATCCAGGAGGGCCGGGTGCTGGCCAATGGGGGGTGTTAACCGGATGGGCAGGCGCGGCCAGCGAGCTTGAACCTGCTTCACCGCAGCCGGTAAATCCTCTTCCACATGGGATCCCTCGCCCATAAACAGCGACAGCAGCACCACTTGATCGGGAGATCGGCCTGCGCCCAGCCAAGCTGCCAGCCGTCCTTGAATCTGTTCGGTCAGGGTGAGAGGCTGACCTTCCAACTGGGCCAGCTCCACCGGCTGGGGAGCCAGCTGCTGCTGCACCCGGGCCAACAAATCTGCCAAAGCCTGCTGATAATCGGGATCCCGGCTGCCGTGACAGACCAAAAACACCAGGGGATTGGAGGACATGGCAGAGGTCAGGGATCCGAGCGGAAGGGTTCCATTTTGCTACTTTAGGGGATCCCGCCAACTTCTCGTGTAGGATCTGCGCGTATGATTTGAAGAGTACACACCCTCTTTCCCAGCTTCGTCAGCCCTTTCCCAGGTTTTCATGTCATTTGAGAATCGTTCCACCGCCCCTGAACTCTTAATCCATGTCTTGCGGGAGGGGTTGACCGAATCTATCCATCATTGCCAAGCTGTCGTGGCCGATAGCCGCGGGCGTTCTCTGGCCATGGCCGGCAACAGCACCACCCCCGTCTTTGCCCGTTCTGCCCTCAAGCCTTTCCAAGCGCTGGCCATGCTCTCCACCGGCATCCGCGAGCGCTACCGCCTCACTGAGAAAGATATTGCCATCATGTGCGGATCCCATCAGGGCACCACGGCTCATGCGCGGCAGGTGTTCAGTATACTGTGGCGGGCCGATCTGTCTCCCGATTTGCTGGTCTGCCCCACCCCACCCGGCAAGCCCAGCCCCCTGTGCCACAACTGCTCCGGCAAACATGCTGGCATGCTCGTGGCCAGCCGCGCCCAAAACTGGACCTTGTCAGACTACGCCCAGCGGCAGCATCCGGTGCAAGCCCTAGTGCGGGCCAAGTTGGCGGATTTGCTGCAAATGCCCTCGGAAGAGTTTTTGTTTGCGCGGGATGACTGTGGGGTGCCCACCTACCAACTGCAACTGAATCACCTGGCCTCCCTATTCGCCCAACTGACTGCTGGCGAGCGGCCCGACTTGGAATCGGTAGCACGGGCCATGACCCATCACCCGGAGATGGTGGCTGGACAGGGGTGTTTCGACACGGAGTTGATGCGGGCTACTCAAGGGGATCTGGTGAGCAAATCGGGTGCTGAAGGGATCCAGTGCATTGGCCGGGTGGGGGAAGGCATGGGCCTGGCCATCAAGGTCCAGGATGGAGCCGCCCGGGCCAAGTATGCCCTGGCTTTGCACCTGCTGCAGCGCATGGGCTGGATCCAGCCTGCCGCCGCCGAGATGCTAGGGGAGCGCTTCCTTCGCGTCGGCCCCTACACCCGCCTCGAGGTAGAAGGGGAGCTGCGCATGCCTTGAAGACTCAGCGCTGGAAGGGGTTTTGGTAAGGATTGGGGTTGGAGCTCTGGCCTTTGTTGCGGTACTTGGGGTTGATGGTTAGAGTGCCGGATCCCAGGCCCCGCTGCGCCAAGAACTCCAGGTTGCGGCGGCGCATGGTGGTGTCGTAGTCGTTCTTGACGCGATCTTCGAGGATGGCCACCTGCTGCAGCGCGCTCAGCAAGATAGCAGCAGCTTGCTCGGAGGTGTAGCCATTCTGGGAGGCATAGCGCACGGCAAACTCGTCGGCTGCTACCTGGGCCTTCTGGCCCTTCTCCGCTTTGCGCAACAGAAACACCGCTGACGCGGCCAAGCCTGCTGCTAAGCCAACGCCGAGGTTATCTCCCATCTGCAGCTCTACCAAAATGCCCATGCTGCCGGCCCCGATCAAGGCGGGATACAGCAACAACGCCGACCAGTTATCCCCCAAAGCCAGCTCTGTGGCCATCACCGCTTCTCGCAAGAAGTAGATCTTCTGCTGGTCAGGGCTCAGCTTCTGCCAACGGCTGAGGTCAATGGCAAAGCGAGAGTACTTTTGCCAGGGGAAGCGCCACAACGGCTGCACAACCCGAGACTGGTCAGGGGTGCCGATCTCGATCTGCACTTCAGGGCGGATCTCCACTGGGAGAAACTGGATCAGGCGGTCAAAGTCGGAAATGGTATACATGCTGGCACAGTGCGGCTAAGGGAGCGCCTGGAGAGGATTACCCATAGTAAAAGATTCTAGCCTTCCTTGCAGGCCAGCTCCAAGCAAGCTTTTTGCAATAGGGCTGGCGGCAGAGGGACAAGCCTGAGCCTAGATGGAAAGGGGGTATGCCGCGTAACATACTCCCGACCCTGTAGCTAGCTTCCCGCAGGGTTGCTACGCATACAGCGCGGGGCTTCTCGGCGGTTTAGCTAAACCTGAGGTGAGCAATCTATTTGGCGGATTGCCCAAGGGACTGAATTTATCATCCCAGTCAAACCCTTGAGGACCAAGACAGCCGTTATCTTAGTTTGAAGAGGGATCCCTGCTGGGGTGTTTGAGATTGGTCAAATCGTTGAGGCGGCGCAGGATCCCCCATCCCTGTAGGGCCTCCAGCAGGGCTTCCCGCACAACCGCTACCGTCTCTTGGTCGAGGGCCAACCGCAGATAATCCACCGCCAGCCGGGTTTGCTCGGGATCCAGGTGGGACATTAAGCTCTGCAAGCGGCGAACGCCCGCCAGCCGTCGGAAGGGATCGGGAGAAGCAATGTCGCTGAGGTCGCGCTCCAATTGAGACCGTTGCCGCTCTTGTCGGCCCCTGAGCCACTCCCCAAACAGCAGCGACAACAAGGCTAGAGTGGCCAATCCCTGTAGAATGGCACCGGTGGCCAGCCAGCGTTGGGTGGATTCTGCCCAGATGGAGATGAGGGTGTAGGTGCCCAAGGTGGCGGCTGCTCCCGAACCAATTGCCAGCAAAAGCCAGCGATCCGCCTGCCGAAACCAAGCTTGCCACTCCTGCCAGCGGCGGTTGAACTCAGGGCTGCGCACCCCCTGTAGCCCCAACATCACCAAGGTGCCCACCCCCAGAGAGAGCGCCAGCCGCCCATTCCAGAAGGCCAGCCCTGCCAATGCCAAGCCCGACAGGGCCAGAACCCGCCATTGCGGCCCCGATAGGATCCACAGAGCAACTTGGGATCCCGTCTCCACTGCCCCACGCCCCACCCGCTGCAGATACTCTGACCAGGATCCCTGGCCGGAAGAAGGGCGACCCGATTGATGTTTCACCGATGGCAACTCCCAAAACTCGGCCCTATCTGGCCCTTTGCAAGGCGGCAAGATAGGTCAACGTTCTCTAAATTATGCTCTTATGCTTTGCCGGTGGAGTCGAGATAGGCTTTCCACCCTTGGGCTTGCAACTGATCGTTTTTCTCCTGCACCGCCTGTTTTAGGCTTTCCCGATAGGCGATCACCCGCCGGAGCAGATCGGGATCCCCACTGGCTAGGATCTGCACCGCCAGCAGACCCGCATTGTAGCCGTTGCCAATGGCCACCGTGGCCACCGGGATCCCTTTGGGCATTTGCACAATCGAGTATAAGGAGTCGATCCCCTGCAGGGATGGGCTGAGCACCGGCACCCCGATCACCGGCAGAGGGGTGAGGGACGCCACCATCCCCGGCAAATGGGCTGCTCCCCCTGCCCCGGCAATAATGACGCGAATCCCTTGGGTATGGGCGCGGCGGGCAAACTCTACCATCGCCTCGGGAGTGCGATGGGCGCTGAGGATCTGCAATTGGTAAGGGATCCCAAACTCCTCACACACCTGGGCGGCAGGTGCAAGGGTGGGCAAATCGGAATCGCTGCCCATTACGATGGCAACGAGGGGGGAAGGTTCCATATCGCTAAGCGACGCTAACGCGAAAGGCTGCTGGCCCGGCGTAGCCGATCCATCATCGCATAGCCCAACCCCGTCGAGATGGGCGGGGGTTCTGCCAATAGGAGTGTGGCATCTCCCTCATCCAGGCGGCGCAGGCTGGCAAAGAGGGCGCGGGCGGCTGCCTTGGGATCCGAACCCAAACACTCCAAACTGAACGTGATCCCCGGCCAATGGCGGGAGAGGGTGTTCAGCAGAGCCTGCGGATCCGTGGCAAAGCTGAGGATGCCCAGGTGGGAATGACCGGTTGTCAGGTGCTGCACCTGTTGCCAATCGCCGGGCTGAAGCTGGGCAAAAGGGGTGGGCAAAAGCCGGAGGGGCTTACTGGGGGCATAGTGGCTGCTCAGTCGTCCCGGCGCTTCTGGCGGGCCCGTTGTGCCATCCTTGGGGGCCTGTTCTGGGGGCAACCGGATGGGCAACCCCAGGTGGGCCTCCAGGGCTTCCAGTGGGATCCCTCCTGGGCGCAGCAGCGTTGGGATCCCTTCGGGGCTGAGCTTTAGCACGGTGGACTCCAGGCCCACAGCACACTCTCCCCCATCCAAGATGTAAGGGATCCGCCCTCCCAACTCTGCATAGACGGCCTGGGCTGAGGTGGGGCTGATGCGGCCAAAGCGATTGGCACTGGGGGCAGCCAGAGGGGTTTGCACCGCCTGCAACAAAGCTTGAGCCACCGGGTGAGCAGGCACCCGCAGGGCAACAGTAGGCAACCCGCTGCTCACCAGATCCGGCACGGTGGGACACTTGGGCAGCACCAAGGTTAGGGGCCCCGGCCAGAAGGTGTCGATCAGGGATCCCAGCAGAGCACGGGCGGTGGGAGTAAAAGCCGACACATCCACCAGCCACCCCTGCAGCTGCTCTAGGGTCACCCCAGCCGGCAGATGCAGGATCAGGGGATCGAAGCGGGGGCGCTCCTTGGCGGCAAAAATGTTTGCCACTGCCTGCTCATCCAAGCCATTGCCCGCCAGGCCGTAAACCGTCTCCGTGGGGATGGCCACCAACTGGCCCTGCAGCAAGGCCGCAGCCGCTACGGCAATGTGCTCAGGAGTGGGCGAAAGAATTTCCGTCTGCATCCATAACTCGGATTTGGGGTGGGGCTAGGGATCCCGTTCTGCAATCCATTTTCGCGCCTGGTAGAGAGCGATGTTGATTTGATCCCCAAACAGCAGCGCCAAGGAAGTGAGCCAAACCCAGAGCAGCAGCACAATAACTGCCCCCACCGCCCCGTAGACTTGGTTGAACTGCCCAAAGTGCTCCACGTAAATCCGCAGCCCCCACGACACCCCAACCCACAGTAGGCTGGCCACGATGGCCCCCGGCCAAATCGGGATTTGGGGTCGGCGCAAGCTGGGGCCAAATCGATACAGCACCCAGCAGGAGAAGACGACCAGCCCCAGCGAAATCGGCCAGGTGAGGATCCCCCACAAGTTCAGCCCCAGCTCTCGCAGGGGATCCAACTGAGTCGGCCCGCCAACTTCCTGCGCTAAGAATCCCGCTTTCCTGTACAAGAAGCGCAAAAAGCTGGCAGTAAACTACCCGACCCTACACCGCCTTAGCAGTGTAGCGCGGGCTTTCAGTAGCCCTGCAGTTGGCAAGCCAACCACGAACCTCTAGGCTGGTTTACAGCAGCCCCCAAAAGCGCAATCACATTCGCACCATTCAAATCCGCATCCCCTTCCCATCCACAGTGTCCACACTTAAACTGCTTCCCACTGCGATAGGATTGCGCAGGGTCGGGATGAATGTGCAAACACCGGTGGCAGGTCTGCGACGTGTAGGCAGGCGGCACCAGAATCAAGGTAACCCCTGCACGCAGAGCCTTGTATTCCAGAAACTGCCTCAGCTGGTAGAACGCCCAACTGTTGGCCCTGCGCCGTTCAGCTTTGCTGCGTGGCTGTTGATTGACCCTTTCCCGGATCCCTGTCAAGTCTTCCAGAGCAATAGCGCTGTTTGTGACCTTTGCCCTAGAGACAATAGCTTTGGAGATGCGATGATTGACCCACGCTTGAAAGCGTCTCTCCTTGCCAGACAGCCGTTGCAGCAGTTCTCTGCATCTGCGCCGCGAACTGCGTGTGCCCTTACTGGCTTTGCGTTGGAGTACCGCCCTCAACCGGGAGTAGTGGTCTCGGACTCTGTTCAACTGCTGTCCATTCCAGTTCTTCCCCTCTGAGGTATGAGCGATATCTATCCTTCCCAAATCCACCCCGATCACCTTGTCGGTATCTTGTTGCTTGGGTGGTTTTTTCTCTACGCAAATCTGGATGTAGTAGGAGCCGTCTCTGCGCTTGACCAGAGTGGCCGATTTGGGATTGGAGCCCGCCAACTGTTCTCTCTGGTAACGGCCAATCGCCAGCTCAAAGCGCTCTCGACCCTCCACTGTGGTCAGCGACACCGTCCAGTCTTTCTCGCGGAACGAAAAGATACGAGCGTCATAGGTCGCGAAGCCCCCCTTGTTCGCGTTAGCGTCGCGTAGCGACAACGCTTTGACGGGGCGGTTTTTCTGTCGGGCAACCTTGCGGGCACCGGCCAGCCGTCTGCAGACCTGCTGGTCGCGTAAGCGGGACGTAGTCCTTGCCAAGTTACTGGACAAGCCGAACCGGGCACGGATTTCGCGGTAGCACAGAGATTGAAGTTTAACGGCGTTGGTGACTTTCTCGGGCGTGTTTTGGTTGACCCAGTTCAACGCCTGCACAAAGGCATCCAAGGTCGCGTCCAACTTTGCGGCCTGCGACTGGGACACCTTGAGCTTACAGGAGACGGTCAGGACTTGGGTCATGGTTCTATCGTAACTTCCGCATTCCTCCCGACACTGACCCTACGGGTACAGTGCGGGGCTCCTGCGATTTCTAGCTGACGGCGCGAACGGGATCCCCAGCGCCCACAGCCGCTCAACCAGTCGCTCCAGCAGCCTCATGGTTCAGCACTTCAGCCCACTGCGGTAGGTACTGGGAAAAATCTTGCTTTTTGACAAACCGAAAAGGCCCGGATAGGGATCCCCAGATCACTTGATCGGTCTCCGGATCCCGACCTTGATCCAAGCTGTGAAAGTAGTCGGCTCCGATCTCAAACTCGCTGTACAAATAGGTGGTTCTGCCTTTGCGTTCAACAATACAGCCTTTGCCGGGCAGGCTGCGGCCCCGATAGCAGGATCCCGTCCATTCCACCTGGGTGACACAGCCGGGCAAGAGTTCCAACTCCGCTGCTGTCAGACCGGCCAATTTCCCCTTCGCGTAAGCGTTGCATAGCAACAACTCTCGACCGGCGCACCTGTAGGAGTCAGGAGCCGTCAAAGCATAGTTTTGAATCCGGATCCCATCTGGAGTGTCGAAGAGGTGGATCACCCGCTGTCGGTAAGGCTGCTCAGGATAAATGTCGTACAGTTGCTCCACGTAAAACCCCACCCCCTGGAACACCGACCAAGGCAAGGGGCATTGGTACACATGAATGTTGGCAAACCAGACGGGCTCTGCGAGCGCCTGCTGCAGGTTGTTGAAGTGCCCTGCCATCCAGGTGGCCAGTTGGGCCAGTTGGGCGGAAACAGACATAGGTTCAGATAGATTCAATAGAGATTGAGAAGATTCTGTTTGAGCACTCCTGATCCTGCAGACTTTGTCCAACTGTCAGGGACTCCGTCGCGATGGCGCACTCCATAACACACTCTACAAAACTACACCAGGGAATAGCTTGGTAGCCCTGTACTTGAGTGCGGGGTGGAAAAGCCCTTGGGCAACTTGATTTAATTTATTTAAGGGAATTTAAGGGATTTAAGAGAGCATTGTTGCTTACCGTCACCCGCCCTGTCTCTGGCGGAGTTGTTGCCATGGGCAGGGGAACCGCAACCCTGTGGCGACGAGGCCGTTCGCGCCACTCGGACGGAGTTCTTGAAGGGGATTGGGTTGCAGGGACAGGCTAGAGTAGAGGAGCCGGACTCCTGTGCCTGATACATTTACGCTGAACACTGCTGAACATCACTGTTCAACTATGCAGCGATAGCATTCTGTTTGTTTCCATTCGCGTTAGCGGGACGGAGTCCAAACAGAATGGCGGTATCCCGCAAAGCTTTGAGTAGAATACCCAAAGCGCAGTTTCCGTGTCGTCTTACTACCAATTTTCTGCTTTGCTTTGGCTACCATGTTGGCAGACTCGAAAGTAAACAGAAAGATCAACTGGTAGTAATCCGTACTGAACATATTATACATTATTTTCAGTATAGTTGAGCTTATTATTGACTAGAGTCATGCTCTTGAGATCTCGTCTAAGATGGTATTGATGTCGGCCCTACCCATTCCCCTGCTGGGGCAGTCCTTGTCTGCTCTGAAAGACTGGGCGGTTGCCCAAGGACAGCCGGCCTATCGCGGGCAACAACTGCATGCTTGGATCTACCAAAAAGGGATCCGCTCCCTGGAACAGGTGACGGTGTTTCCTAGGGCTTGGCGAGAGGCGGTGCAAAGCTACCCAGTGGGACGCTCGCGCATTGTACAGCGGACAGAGGCCCGCGATGGTACTGTGAAGTTTCTGCTGGGGTTGGCGGATGGGCAGTTGATCGAAACGGTAGGGATCCCAACGGCCAAGCGTCTGACGGTCTGCGTCTCTTCTCAGGTGGGCTGCCCGATGGCCTGCGATTTCTGTGCCACCGGCAAGATGGGCTACCGGCGCAACCTAGAGCTGCACGAGATTCTGGATCAGGTGTTGACGGTGCAGGAAGATTTTGGCCGTCGCGTCAGCCATGTGGTCTTTATGGGCATGGGGGAACCCCTGCTCAACCGCGATACGGTGGTACAAGCCATCCGCAGCCTGAATCAAGATATCGGCATCGGCCAACGGCATATCACCCTCTCGACGGTGGGGGTACCCCGGCAAATTGCCTGGCTGGCGCAGCAGGATCTGCAAGTTACCCTGGCCGTCAGCTTGCATGCCCCCAATCAAGACCTGCGGCAACGGTTGATCCCTTCGGCAGCCCACTACCCTCTGGACACTCTGATCCAGGATTGCCGCGACTACATGCTGCGCACCGGGCGGCGAGTCAGTTTTGAATATACCCTGCTATCGGGGGTCAACGACCTGCCCATTCATGCCCGCCAACTGGCGCAATTGCTGCAGCAGGCCAGCCGGTCAGGGGTACAACTGCACGTGAACCTGATCCCTTACAACCCTATCTCTGGAGCCGACTATCAACGCCCCCACCCGGCACGAGTCAAAGCGTTCGTCCGCCAGCTTGAGCAACACCAGGTGCGGGCCACCGTGCGCCAAACCCGTGGCTTGGATGGCAATGCCGCATGTGGTCAACTGCGGGGATCCTTCCTGCGTTCTTTGCCAGGGGATTTGTAATCGCCGCGCAACGCTTGCGCGAGTACATCAGCTCAGTCCGCAGGCGCATTTTAGCCAGGCGGCATCCTGTTCTGGCAAGGTGGCGTGGTGCATGGCGTAAACCTGCCGGTGATACTCGTCCAGCCAGGCTCGCTGCACCTCGTTCAACAGTTCCCAATCGATTAAGCGCCCATCAAAAGGGATCCAAGTTAGGGAGCGAAAGCCCATCCAGCCCTCGGGCTCGGGAATGGCAATCACCTCGTAGAGGTTCTCCAGGCGGATCCCACCCCATCCCGGCTGGTAGTAGCCCGGCTCGATGCTGTTGATCATGCCCACTTTGAGAGGGGTGCTGGCGCGGCGGTGGATCCCGTTGGGCCCCTCGTGGACATTCAAAAAGGCGCCGACACCGTGGCCGGTGCCATGGCCATAGTCCAGCCCGGCCTGCCAAAGGGTAGAGCGGGCGATCCCATCCAACGAGACTCCATAGGTGTCGGGGGGGAAGATCTGGCGGGCGCATTGAATGTGGGCCTTGAGCACCTCGGTATAGCGCCGCTTGCACAAGGGATCCGCGGGTTGCGGGCCAATCCAAACGGTGCGGGTATCGTCGGTGGTGCCCCCCAAGTAGTGGGATCCGGAGTCCAACAAAAACAGTTCGCCCGGCTGCAGCAGCTTTTGGGGATCTGGAGTGCTGTAGTGGATGATGGAGCTGTTGGCGCCGGCGCCGGCAATGGTGTTAAAGCTCAGACCCACCCACTCCCCTTCCTCCCGGTAGTGGGCCTCCATGATCGCGGCCACGTCGGCTTCGCTGATGGGGATCCCCTGTTGGATTTGCCGGTCGATCCAGGCCAGGGTACGGATCTTGGCCCGGCTGGCTTTGCGGTTGGCCAGGCGCATCTGTTCCAGCTCGGTGGGGTTTTTCACGGCCTTGAGGGCTTCTACTGGGTGCTCCAGCTCGCGGCAGCTCGCATCCTGCAGCAGCTCTTGAGTGCCCTGGGTGGTCTGCTTGGGATCCAAGCCCACCGGCGCATAGCTCTTGGCCCATTGGGGCAGTTGTTGGCTGTAGGTCTCGTAGGGCCAGAGTTCCACCCCGGCTTCTGCCAGAAATTGCCGAGATGGGGGACTGAGCCGCTCCAGATCTGTGAATAGAGCCGCTCTATCTAGGCTGACCAAAGCATAGGCCCAAAACACTGGGTTGTAGGGGATGTCGGATCCCCGCAGGTTAAACAGCCAGGCCACCTGATCCAATTTGGTCAGGGGCAGCAGCCCCACCCGTTTGCGGCGCATCTCCTGCCGGACTTGGGCCAGCTTTTCTGCAGGGGTGGCCCCGCTTAGGTGGGTGGGTACCGAGTCAATGGGCCGGTCAAAGGGAGCGGTAAGTCCCTGGGCCAACTTATCTACCAAGTTTTCCACGACCGGGATCAAAAGCACCCCTCCCGCTTGGGCATGGGCCTGCAACTGGCGATAGGTGGCCACCGCCACCGTAAAGGGATCCACCCCCAGGCGAAAGCCGGATCCCAGCTCTTCCACAATCTCCATCAGGCTGGGCTGATTCGGCAGACCTCCTTTGATCACTGTGAATAGGTTGGGATCCACCTCCCGCTCCGCCTGTTCGTGATAGCGGGGATCTACCCACAGCCAAGCCCTATCCCGACTGATCAGGGCATCCCCCACCGAGCCGGTAAAGCCTGTGATCCACTGGCGCCGCTTGCGATGTTCCGGCAAATACTCGTTGAGATGCTCATCGGCAGAGGGAACCCAAAAGCCATCCAGATCTTGCTCTTGCAGAAGCTGGCGCAACTGCTGCAAACGGGCAGCAACATCCAGGCGGGGCAGGGTTTGGAGCATGGCAGAGGGGTAAAGCTAAACGGCCAGGCTATCGCCATTCTAAACAAGGTTGGGCCGCCCCCACTTCCCGCCTTCAGTGGTCGGCCATTTCAGATAGCAGCCAGATAGCAGCCAATACCTCCCTCTTCCTATGGGTGAGGGAAGAAATCCGCCAGCTCTAGCGCTCCTCAGGAAAACCCGCTTCCCGCCAAGCCCGCATGCCCCCATCCATCGAGATCACCCGACGATAGCCCATTTTCTGTAGGTTATCGGCTGCCAACGCCGAACGAAACCCGCCGCCGCAGTACAGGACGATCTCCGCTTCTTTGTCGGGGATCACCCTCTCGATGTCCCGCTCAATGATCCCTTTGCTCAAGTGGATGGCTCCGGCAGCGTGGCCGGCTTGCCACTCCGACTCTTCCCGCACATCCACAAAATAGAAGGGATCCCCTTGCAGTTGTTTTTGCCTGACCTGCTCGACTGTCAGTTCTTGGATGCGGCTTTTGGCCTCGTTGACCAGGGCCAAGAAAGCTGGAGAGTGCTGGGGAGCCATGGAGAACAGGCGCTATGAGCCAAAGCTTATTCCAATCGATCTTATCTGGTCTGGACTTTGGGATCCCAACTGCCCTAAGGCTAGACTGGGATCCAGATTTGCCGGCTGGAGGCCCATGGCTTGAAATCCCGATCTAACTTTCCGCAACTGCTTTGGCCCCTTGCTCTGGCCGTGAGCTGGAGCATCCCCCTTGGATTGACAGCCGGTCACGTCAGCCGGACGGAGTCCTCGGCTTGGGCCCAAGCTGCCCCGATGCCCCTAGAAAGTGGGATCCAGCGGCAAGTTTCCAGCCCACCGCCAGCCGCCCTGGTGGAGTGGCTAAGCCAGCAGGTGGCCGCCGCCAACCGGCGGGATTTGCCAGGGGTGATGGCCGGCTACAGCCCCGACTTCCGCCACCGAGATGGGCTGGACCGGGAAGAGGTGGAAGGTGCCATCCGCAAGCTGTGGAGCTCTCATCCCAAGCTCACCTATTCGGCCCAGATCCTCTCCTGGCGGCAGGTGGGCCCTGAGATTGTTGCGGATATTCTCAGCCAAGTAGAGGGATCCCAATCCTCGGTGCGGGGGGACTTTCAGGTAGAAGCCTCTGCCCTGGTGCGCAATCGCTATCGCCCGGATCCAGCCAATCCCGGACAACTGCTGTTGATTGACCAAGAAGTGCTGCGGGAGGCCAGCACCCTCACCTCTGGATCTGCCCCTCCCACCGTCACCTTGAACCTGCCGGAGGTGGTCAAACCGGGATCCACCTATTCGCTGCAGGCGATTGTGGCAGAGCCTCTCACCCACTCTTTGCTGTTGGGCGCCGTTGCCGAACAACCCGTTGCCGGGGCGGGCTACCCAGAGGTGACCTCGTTTGCTCTCGAACCTCTACAGGCCGGAGGGATCTTCCTACAGGCAGATGCTCCGCAAGAACCCGGTGCTGAGTGGATTTCTGTGATGTTGGTTAACCAAACCGGCATCACGCTGGAGAGTCGGCGTCTTATCGTCAGCGATCGCTTGGCTCTGGAGGGATCCCTGGCCATCCCCACCGTCCCTTAGGAAATCTTCAGGATGATGAGGAATGGCTCTGGGGTAATCTGGACAGGCAGTTGAGCTTGTTAAGATGGGAAACTATGCGCCCCTCAGCTTGTTTGCTTTCTGGTGCTGGCCCTATCTTTGAGCGGTTGCGATAGCGGCGACTCCCTTGGTGCTCCGGTGGTGGATCGCCCCACTCCTGCCAGCAATTGACCGAACAATCCCGAGGGGTCTCGAAAGGTTGGGTCGAGGTGTCTTGAAAGGACCCAACCTCAAGAAACATTGACATCTTTAGACGCCCGTCCATTCCAAGCCCCGCTACAGCTATCTGCAAAACTATCCGCTCTCTCCCACCCCCAAGGCAACAACAGGCGGTCAGGGAAAGAGCGGTCTAGCGGGCCTTCAACTGGAACCTGACTGCCGGGAGGAACTCCAAGCGAGCCAGAACGTGAAGACTCTTCAGCAGACTGAAGGATCTAAGTTCAGACCGTTAGAGAACAGCCCCGGCGCACAGCCGGCTGAACCCAACTTGACGACCCTTACAACTACTACTATCTGGCATCCGCAGGAACCTCCCTTACTAAACGACACCCTGAGACTAGCACAAATCTTTTCTTGTTTTCTCGATCAGGGAGTTCATGCGGTGGTTTGTTGGAGCCGTTTGAGAGCTCCAGGCGCTCTGGGTGACTGTGGGCTTCGGATCCCCTGTCCCACAAGAGGGGTGAGGGATGGACTGCTGAGGATAAGGCAACAGCGTAGGATAGAAGGACGCCCTCTAGTTGGCTCGAGTTGCCGTGGACTACAAAAGTACCCTCAACCTGCCCCAAACTCAGTTTCCCATGCGGGCAGAGGCCGCCAAGAGAGAACCCGCCATTCAAGCCTTTTGGCAGGAAGAGCAAATCTACCAGCGCCTTGCCGACCACAATCCTGGGGATCCCTTTGTCCTGCACGATGGACCGCCCTACGCCAATGGCGATATCCACATGGGCACCACCCTCAACAAGATCCTCAAGGATATCGTCAACAAGTACCACATCCTGCAGGGGCGCAAGGTGCGCTACGTGCCCGGCTGGGATTGCCACGGCCTGCCCATCGAACTGAAAGTGTTGCAAAGCCTCACCCCGCAGGAGCGGGAAAACCTCACCCCTCTGCAGCTGCGACAAAAAGCCAAGGAGTACGCCCTGCACTACGTTGATGTGCAGCGGGCCAGTTTTCAGCGCCTGGGGGTATGGGGATCCTGGGATCGGCCCTACCTGACGCTGTCGCCGGAGTA
This sequence comes from Thermostichus sp. OS-CIW-26, assembly GCF_054058395.1. Taxonomy (NCBI): domain Bacteria; kingdom Bacillati; phylum Cyanobacteriota; class Cyanophyceae; order Thermostichales; family Thermostichaceae; genus Thermostichus; species Thermostichus sp. OS-CIW-26. Next base: position 51,949 of record NZ_JBSSAG010000012.1, read on the forward strand.
CGAAGCCGCACAGATTGAGGTGTTTGGACAAATGGCCCTCAAGGGCTACATCTACCGCGGCCTCAAACCCGTCCACTGGAGCCCCAGCTCCCAGACGGCTCTGGCGGAAGCGGAGCTGGAGTACCCTGACAACCACATCTCCCCCAGCATCTACGTGGCCTTTCCGCTACAGAGCCTGAGTCCGGCGGCGCAGCCGGTTTTGGAGCCTTTCATGCCGGGCCTGCGGGCAGCCATCTGGACCACCACCCCTTGGACGATCCCGGCCAACCTGGCTCTCTGCTTTAACCCCAAGCTCACCTATGCAGTGGTGGAGTCTCCCCGCTTCGGCCTGCTGTTGATCGCCGCCGATCTGCGGGAGCGGCTGGAGAAGGTTCTGGAGACGCCTCTGGAGATCAAGGCCACCCTGCCGGGATCCGCCCTGGAATACAGTCAAGGACGGCACCCCCTCTTTGACCGCGCCAGCCTCTGCGTGCTGGGGGACTACGTCACCACCGAGTCCGGCACCGGCATTGTGCACACAGCTCCGGGGCATGGGGAAGATGACTTCAAAACCGGCCAAAAGTATGGTCTGCCCATTCTCAGCCCTGTGGACGATCAGGGGAGATTTACCGCCGAGGCTGGATCCCAGTTCGTCGGGTTGGATGTGCTCTCCAAGAAGCCGGAGACCAGCGGCAATGCTGCTGTCATCCAGGCTCTGCAGGCTGCGGGGGCTTTGCTCAAGGAAGAGCCCTACAACCACAAATATCCCTACGACTGGCGCACGAAAGAGCCAACGATTTTCCGGGCCACCGAGCAGTGGTTTGCGTCTGTAGCTGGCTTCCGGGAGCTGGCCCTGCAGGCCATTAAAACCGTGAAATGGATCCCGGCCATCGGGGAGAACCGCATCACTGCTATGGTGTCGGAGCGTTCGGATTGGTGTATTTCCCGCCAGCGGGCTTGGGGCGTGCCCATCCCCGTCTTTTACGACGAAGAAACCGGCGAGGTTCTGCTCACCGCCGAGACCCTCGACCACATCAAGGCCATTTTTGCCCAAGAGGGATCCGACGCCTGGTGGAAGCGCCCGGTGGAGGAGTTGCTGCCGGAGAAGTACCGCCACAATGGCCGCACCTACCGCAAAGGGATGGACACCATGGACGTGTGGTTTGACTCCGGCTCCTCCTGGGCGGCAGTGGCCAAGGCCCAAGGGCTGGGCTACCCGGTGGATCTGTATTTGGAAGGCTCCGACCAACACCGAGGCTGGTTCCAATCCAGTTTGCTTACCTCCGTGGCCGTCAACGGCCATGCCCCCTACAAGGCGGTGCTCACCCATGGGTTTGTGCTGGACGAGAAGGGCCAGAAAATGAGCAAGTCCCTGGGGAATGTCATCGATCCGCTGGTGTTAATCAACGGCGGCAAAGATCCCCAGACGGATCCCGCCTACGGGGCGGATGTGCTGCGCCTGTGGGTCTCCAGTGTGGACTACTCCGGGGATGTGCCGCTGGGTAAGACCATTCTTGGGCAAATGGCGGATGTATATCGCAAAATCCGCAACACAGCTCGCTTTTTGCTGAGCAACCTCTACGATTTCAATCCGGCTCAGGATGCCGTTCCTTTTGAAGCCTTGACGGAGTTGGATCGCTACATTCTGCACCGCCTGCACGAGGTGGGATCCGAGATCGGCGAATCTTTTGCCAGCTATCAGTTCTACCGATTTTTCCAGGCGATTCAGAACTTTTGTGTGGTGGATCTCTCCAACTTTTACCTGGATATTGGCAAGGATCGCCTCTACATCAGCCATGCCCAAAGTCTACGGCGGCGACAATGTCAAACGGTGCTCTCCCTGTTGCTGGAGAACTTGGCCAAGGCCATCGCCCCCGTTCTCTCCCACCTGGCCGAAGAGATTTGGAGCCATCTGCCCTATCCCAAGCCCACCCGTTCGGTGTTTGAGGGGGGGTGGATGAAGCTGCCGGAGCACTGGCGGGATCCCCAGTTGGCGGCCATTTGGGAGCAGCTGCGAGAGGTGCGCCAAGAGGTGAACAAGGCTCTGGAGCAAGCCCGTACCGGTCGCGTTAGCGGGACGGAGTCCTTTAAGCCCATCGGCGCTTCCACCGAGGCCAAGGTAATCCTGAAGGTAGCGGATCCCAGCCTATACGCTCTTTTGCAGGAGCGGGCTGCCGAGTTGCGCTACTTGTTCATCACCTCACAGGTGGAACTGGAGAAAACCTCAGGTCAAGGCTTGGAGGTCTCTGTTTTTCCGGCTGACGGCCAAAAGTGCGTGCGCTGCTGGAACTATTCCACCCGTGTGGGGGAATTTGCCGAACATCCAGAGCTGTGTGAGCGTTGTGTAGCCGCTCTGGCCGGGGAGTTTTGAATTAGTTTTGAATTAAGGACTCGTCCTGCTGGCGGGAAGGGATCCCCCTCTTTGAATTGGCTCTTTCTCCGGACAGGTCTTGTCGGCCTTCTTCGGGATCAAGGGGCAGAGCTGCGGGAGGGGATCCCCTCGACATGGGTGTGCAACACCTTGCCGCACAGGGTTTTCTCCAGCCAGGGAGTCGCTGGCGATCGGGAGTGGAGGGTGGCCGCAGAAACCGTCCAGGGGTGGGTGGGATCAAACAGCACCCAGTCGCTGTGGGGGGTGAGGGTGGGCGGATCTAGGTTTAGGCAGCGGGCCGGGTACAGGCTGAGGGCAGACCACAGTTGCAGCGCCGTCAGGGATCCCGTTTCTACCAAATGGTGCCACAGCAGCGGCAGAGCCAGCTCCAGGCCCATCGCCCCCGGCGGAGCATCGGCAAAGGGCAGGGTTTTCTCTTCATGGGTGTAGGGGTGGTGATCCGTAGCGATCCCCAGGCTGCCGGAACGGATCCCGGCGATCAGAGCCTCCCGGTCGCCGGCGCTGGGAAGAGGGGGCAGGAGACGAAGGTGGGGATCGTAGCGATGCTCAAGGACGGCCTCTTCGGACAAGATCAGGTGCATCCAAGTGGTGCTGGCGGTAACCGGCAGTCCTTCGGCTTGGGCCTGTTGGATCAGCTCCAGGCTGCGGGCTTGGCTCAGGCGCATAATATGCACAGGCGGAGGGGAAGGAACGCTCCTGATCACCTCCAAGAGACGGGCCAGAGCGGCAGTTTCGGCACTGGCAGGGATCCCTTTCAGCCCTAGGCGCAGCGCCCAGATCCCTTCGTAAAGGCTGCCTTGCCCGGCCAAGGTGGGATCCCAGGCCCAGAGCAGCAGGGGTTTCTTCCCCAGCCGCAAATACTCCAGAGCCCGCCGCAGCAGAGCCAGGGAGCGCAGCGGCTGAACTTCTGCAAAACCAACTGCTCCCGCTTGCGCCAGTTCTCCCCAGGGGGTTGGAGTTTCTCCTTGGCCACCCACGCTCAGGGCAGCCCAGGGCAGCCAGCGGGGATCCCCCAATTGGCGGGGGTAGCGGTTCAAGTGCTCCGGGCGATCCAGCACCGGAAAAAAGCCGCTTCCGGGAAGGGGGGTGGGCAGAAGCCCCACCTGGGTAAAGCCTCCCGCCAAAGCCGCTGCAGCCAAAGAGGTCAGAGTTTCCCGACTGTGGGCCAGAAAGTGCTCCGCACCGCTTACGCGACCGCTGCCAACCATCTCGCCGCTGTGGGCATACAGATCCAGCAAACCCGGCCCCACTACCCAACCTGAGCCATCGATGGTGGGGATGTCGGCAGGGATCCCTGCCGGCTCGGTGGCCCGCAGACGACCCTCCTGCAACCACACATCGGTTACTTCATCCCGCTGACGCCAAGGATCCAATAGGCGCACTCCCTGGAGATGCACATTTTGTCCTGTTAGTCGTCCTGTTAGCTCGCGGAGAGGGGATGAGCCCATCTTTACAAAGCTCCAGCGGTGGTGCAGTCCAAGATCTGGCCCGACAGATGGGTGGTGAGGTTCAACACCTTCAAAACCGGGGCACCCTCCTTGCCTTCTGGATAGTCGATCACCGTAATGGCGCCATTCCCCTGCTTGAAGATCCAAAAGGCTTGGGGGGAAAGGTCGAACAACTGACAGATGATCGCCTTGTTGATGGCATCGTGGGCAACAACAACCGCCGTGCCCTGAGGAAACTGGGCTGCGGTGATGGCCAAAAGCTCCTGCCAAGCGGAGCGAGTGCGCTCCCACACCTGGTGAAGGTTTTCCCCATTGGGCATCTGCACACTGGCGGGATCCCGTTGCCAGCGCTCCAGCTCGCCGGGGTATTCGGCTTCGACTTCGCTTTGCAGCTTGCCCTCCCAGTCGCCGTGGCAGATCTCTTGCAAGTCGGGCATTGGGCGCAAAATGAGGTTGCTGTGGTTGCTGCAGATGGCATCGGCTGTGGCCCAAGGGCGCTTCAGGGGGCTGGAGAAGGCCAGTTGCAGAGGTTGAGTGGCCAAAAATTCTGCCACCTTGGCTGCCTGTTCCTCCCCGGTGGCATTGAGGGGGATATCCCGCTGCCCTTGAAAACGGCGCTCTCGGTTCCATTGGGTTTCCCCATGCCGCACCAGCAAGATGCGCATCCCCTGCTTGCGCTTGGGCAGGGCTTGGCCGAGGTGAGCGGTGATGTTCAGAGATTCCAGTTGTGGCGGCCCCTGCAGGCCCTCGGGAAAATTGAGAACGCTGATGGCGCAGTTATCCTGCCCAAGGCGGTGATAGTGGTGTGGCCCCAGGCCGATGGCAGTGCTGACCAGGGCGCGATTGATGCCGCTGTGGCCCACGATGAGGATATTGAGGGGCTGCCTTGGGGAGGGATCCGCTCCATGGTTCCAGAGGCCTGCAGCCGATTGCAGATGCAGGGCCAGCATTTCCCAAAACCCCTGCGCCTGCTGCCAGAGCTCCCGCACCGGAAAGCGGCCCTCCAGCTCCAGGGTGTCGGGATGGTGCCGCCACAGATGGTAATCCTCGGGGTATTTCTCCTGCACCTCGGCAAAGGTCAGCCCTTCCCAGGCCGTCAGGTCGATCTCCCGCAGTTGATCGGTAACGTGCAGAGGGATCCCTTCTCGGTCTTTCAAAATGACGCGAGCTGTCTCGAGGGCGCGAGACAGGGGGCTGCAATAGGCGCAATCCAACGGGATCCCGGCCAGGGCCTCGGCTACACGCTGCGCCTGCCCTTCTCCAGTGGGGGTGAGCCGGGAGAGATCGGAGCGGCCTTGAATGCGATTTTCCAGGTTGAAGGTGCTCTCACCATGGCGCACGATCAAGATGCGCAGGGCAGGCTGGTCGCGGTAGCGGGACGGAGTCCTTGCCATCGCTTGCATGGACTTACTCATCGCAGTAGCGGGACGGAGTCCTTAGAACACCTTCTAGAGTACCGCCACTGGGCGGCGCTCGCCTTCGTCAATTCACCGGTTGGGCTGCCGACTGAGGCGTATTTGGGCTGGTCGCCGCTTGTGATGGGGGCATCTTTGGAGAATGGCCGCGCTGCGTTTCCGCTGGCAGAGGTTTTGGTTGAATGGACGTTGGCGAAGGGGGCCGGCTTGGTGCTCCTTGCCCTTGTTGTGGTGCTGTTGGCGCAGTTTTTCCCTCCACTGCTCCCTCAGGAGAGCCCCCTGCCACCGATAGAATCCGAGAAGACAAAGTGTAGGATCCCTGAAGGCGGATCCCTCTTGCCTGGACAAGCGCTGCCATGGTTTCTCCACAATTGGCTTGGGATCCCGGATCCCTGACCGAAAGCCCCAACCCGGCTACAGCCGAGATCGACCGTCTCAGCACCTGGGAACTGGTGAAACGGATCAACGCCGAGGATCGGCGGGTGCCGGAAGCGGTGGCTGCTCAAGCAGAGCCGATTGCCCAAGCCATCGATGCCATTGCCCAGCGGATGCGTCACGGCGGGCGGCTGATCTATATCGGGGCAGGAACCTCAGGTCGGCTGGGGGTGCTGGATGCGGCTGAGTGCCCGCCCACTTTTGGCACTTCCCCCGCACAGGTGGTGGCTTTGATCGCCGGGGGGGAAAAAGCCCTGACCCAGGCGGTAGAGGGTGCAGAGGACGACGCAGAAGCGGCTGCCCGCGCTCTGGAGAGTCTCCACCTCCAAGCTCAAGATAGTGTGGTGGGAATTGCTGCCAGCGGTCGTACCCCCTATGTGCTGGGTGGGATCCAAGCCGCCAGAAGTATTGGGGCGCTCACGATTGGCCTGGCCTGCAATCACCCTTCTCCTCTAACCGAGCAGGTGGACATTGCCATTGCCCCTTTGGTGGGGCCGGAGGTAATCCTCGGATCCACCCGCATGAAAGCCGGCACAGCCCAAAAGCTGGTGTTGAACACGATCTCCACCGGGGTGATGATCCGCTTGGGCAAGACCTATGGCAACCTGATGGTGGATCTCCAGGCCAGCAATGCCAAGCTCAAGCAGCGGGCGGAGCGAATGGTGGCCCTAGCCTGCGATCTGGATCCCGCCGCGGCTGCCCAATTGCTGCAGGCTTGTGATGGAGAGGTGAAAACCGCGATCCTTGTGGCCTTGCTGGGGTGCTCTGCTCAAGAGGCCCGTCAGCACTTGCAACAGGCCCAGGGCAACATTCGCCAGGTGCTTGATTCCGTTCTGGCGCAGCGGCGGTGACAATAGTTGAATGGCTTGTCCATGAGCGTTTGCGGCTACCTCTACACGCCTTCCCATGCTCCTTTGCCGGAACAGGAGTTGGCCTGGCTCCAGGGGCGAGGGGCCGATCCCATCCTGCACGATTGGGGATCCCGAACTCATTTGGAGGAGCTGTTCCGGCGCATCACAGCCGGCTGGGTGCAGGAAGTGCTGCTCTTGCGCCTGGCGGATCTGGGGGATCGGGCGGATGAAATCCACGAGCGGCTGCTGCAACTCCAACACTCCGGGATCCGCCTCAGCTTGGTCACCGAATCCGGCCTGCAAACCCCCACCAAGGCTGCCGATTGGATCCCGCTGCTGGCCGAGATCCCCCATCAGTTGCAAAGCCGCCGCCTCTGCTGCAGCCAAGCCCAAAACCGCCTGGCGGGCAAACCCCCCCCTGGCCCTGCCCCCTTTGGCTACCGCCGCGAAGGGGAACGCTACGTGCTGGATCGCCGGCAGGCCAGCATCGTTCAGGATTTTTTCCAGCACTTTCTCCTCTACGGATCCCTGCGCCGGGCGGTGCGCTTCTTGGAGGAAAAACACCACAAGCGGATTTCTGTGGCCACCGGACGCAACTGGCTGCTCAACCCGGTATACCGCGGGGATCTGGCCTATGCTGACGGCACCATCCTGCGGGATACTCACCCGGCCCTCCTCAGCCGTACGGAAGCCGCCCAGATCGATCGCTGGCTCAAACGCAACCAAGGGATCCCGCGTCGCAGCGCCAGTGCTCCCCGCGCTTTGGCCGGCCTGGTTCATTGCTGCGCTTGTGGCAGCCTTCTGCGCATTGTGCAAACCACCCCTCGCAAGGGGAAAAAGAACGGATCCCCCTACCTCTATCTGCGCTGCCAAACCTGTCGCTACAGCCTCCCCTACACCGAAGTCCTGCAGGAGGTGATCCGGCAGGTGTGCGAACAACTGCCCCAACGCGCCCAGACGCTGGATCGACAAGCCCTCACTCAAGCCCGCCAAGAGCTGCAAGCCCAAATCCAGGCCAATGCCGAGCGGCTGCGGCAATTGGAAGAGCTACAGCAATCTGGACTGATGGACGAAGCCTCTCTGGCCCAGCGTCGCTACCAGTTGCGAGCAGAGACGGCCCGCTTGGCCCAAAAGCTGGAGCAACTCCCCCCCGCCAACCTCACCCAGACCATCCAAACCCTCTCCATCCCGCCCTTCTGGCAAGACCTCAGCGAGACCGAACGGCGTGCCTACCTGCGGGAATTCCTGCGCAGGATCGAGGTGGATTCTGCAGGAGCGGTGCGAGTTACGTTTGCCTTTGATCCCTGAGAGCGAAGGGTTCTCCCCACCTTCCCCCCAGAATTGAGATCATTCTTGATTCTTTCTCGACTCAGCCCTGCCTCAGCGCCAAGCCAAGAGGACGGGATCAGCGCCATGGCATAGCTGAATCCTTCCCGATTTGGGTGAATTGTCATCTGGAATTGTTTTCTTTTGATCACTGATGAAAGTATATCTAAAACTAAAATCGGGAAAAACATCAAAAATCGACTTGAGAAGCCCTGGGAACTTTCTTAGGACCATTTGCAAGATCTGGGAACTTCTAGCTTTTTGAGGGATCCACCTTTATCCTTCGCAACAGTTCTCAGGGGGCGGGTTGGCTGCCGATAATGTCCCTTGTCTGCCCCATGGAGGAACGCGCTGTGAAATTGGCGGTTTACGGAAAAGGTGGGATCGGCAAATCCACCACCAGTTGCAACATCTCGGTGGCCTTGGCCAGGCGGGGCAAAAAGGTCTTGCAGATTGGCTGTGATCCCAAGCACGACAGCACCTTCACCCTGACCGGCTTTCTCATCCCCACCATCATCGACACCCTGGAAGCCAAGGGCTATCACCACGAAGACATCTACCCAGAAGATGTGATCTACCGCGGCTACGGCGGCGTGGACTGCGTGGAAGCGGGTGGGCCCCCGGCAGGGGCCGGCTGTGGCGGCTATGTGGTGGGGGAAACCGTCAAACTCCTGAAGGAGCTGAACGCCTTCGATGAGTACGATGTCATCCTCTTCGATGTGCTGGGGGATGTGGTGTGCGGCGGTTTTGCGGCTCCCCTCAACTACGCCGACTACTGCCTGATCGTAACCGACAACGGCTTTGATGCCCTGTTTGCCGCCAATCGGATTGCTGCCTCGGTGCGAGAAAAGGCCAAAACCCGCAAGCTGCGGTTGGCCGGGCTGATCGGCAATCGCACCAGTAAGCGGGATCTAATCGACAAATACGTCTCGGCAGTTCCCATGCCGGTTATCGAGGTGCTTCCCCTCATTGAAGATATTCGCGTCTCGCGGGTCAAGGGCAAGACCCTCTTCGAGATGGCGGAAACCGATCCCAGCCTGGAGCCTGTCTGCCAGTACTACCTGAACATCGCCGATGAGCTGCTGGCCCGTCCGGAAGGGATCGTGCCCCAACCTGCCGAAGATCGGGAGCTGTTTGCTTTGCTCTCCGACTTTTACAACACTCCAGCCCGCCAACTGGCCTTGGTGTAAGGGATCCCCTGCCAGCGGGGGCAGTGTGTCCAAAGATGAAGCCACTGTTTCGGAAGACTGTCGCAAACCTTATCAATTTGTTGTCCGATCCGCTTTCCCCTCCAAGATGGATCCTGCAGGGATCCCTGGGGATCCCGCTTTGGGAAGGAAATGGCACAGGAGTTGGATATGCAAGGACAAGAGCAACCCACCGTCGTGATTACCGGAGCTTCCTCGGGTGTTGGCCTATACTCAGCTTTGGCCTTGGCCAAGCGCGGCTGGCACGTGGTGATGGCCTGTCGGGATCTGGACAAAGCCTACCGGGTGGCCCAACAAGTGGGGATCCCCCAGGGCAGCTATACCCTGATGCAGATCGATCTGGCCAGCTTGGCCAGCGTGCGGCGGTTTGTCGAGCAGTTCCGCAACTGGGGCCGTTCCTTGGACGCCTTGGTCTGCAATGCCGCCATCTACATGCCCTTGCTCAAGCAGCCCTTGCGCAGCCCGGAAGGATATGAGCTGACCATGGCCACCAACCATCTGGGGCATTTCTTGCTCTGCCATTTGATGTTGGAGGATCTGAAACGCTCCACCTATCCGGATCGGCGGCTGGTGATCTTGGGCACGGTTACCCACAATCCCAAAGAGCTGGGGGGTAAGATCCCACCCCAACCCCACCTGGGGGATCTGCGGGGATTTGCCCAGGGCTTCAAGGATCCCATCAGCATGGCCGATGGCGGCAAATTCGATCCGGTGAAAGCCTACAAAGACAGCAAAGTCTGCAATATCCTCACCATGCGCGAGCTACACCGCCGCTTCCATGAGAGCACAGGCATCACGTTCCTCTCTCTCTATCCGGGGTGTGTAGCCACCACGGCTCTGTTCCGCCATCACTATCCCCTGTTTCAGAAACTTTTCCCCTGGTTCCAAAAAAACATCACGGGCGGATTTGTTTCTCAGGAATTGGCCGGAGAGCGGGTGGCCCAAGTGGTGGCCGATCCCGAGTTTCGTCGGTCGGGATTCTACTGGAGCTGGGGCAACCGGCAACGCAAGAATGCCAAGCCCTTTAACCAAGAAGTCTCTGACGAGGCAGCAGACGATGCCAAGGCCAAACTGCTTTGGGATCTCAGCGAAAAATTGGTGGGTGTGCCCCAGTTGGCGGCCCTTTAGCCCGAAATGTTCCCCTCTTTATATGTTGTTAGGAGACGAGCATGAATGCTGCTTTGGATAGTGCCAATGCCCTTAACTTTCAGTGCGAAACCGGCAACTACCATACCTTTTGCCCGATTAGTTGTGTAGCTTGGCTTTATCAAAAAATTGAAGACAGCTTCTTTTTGGTCATCGGCACCAAAACCTGTGGCTACTTTCTGCAAAACGCCATGGGGGTGATGATCTTTGCCGAGCCCCGCTATGCCATGGCGGAGCTGGAAGAGGGGGATATTAGCGCCAAGCTCAACGACTATGAGGAGCTGAAGCGGCTGTGCCTGCAAATTCAACGAGATCGCAATCCCAGCGTGATTGTCTGGATCGGCACCTGCACCACCGAGATCATCAAAATGGACCTGGAGGGCCTAGCCCAGAAGCTGGAGGGGGAGATTGGGATCCCGATTGTGGTGGCACGGGCCAATGGCCTAGACTACGCCTTTACCCAAGGGGAAGATACGGTTTTGGCCTCGATGGCTCAGCGCTGCCCAGAGCAGGTGCGGGCAGAGGAGCAGGAAACCCGCGGGGGTCTCCAGGCCCTTTTCTACGGGCTCCGCTCCGGAAAAAAGAAAGAGGAGGAAGGCTTCCACAAGCATCCCCCCTTGGTGATCTTCGGCTCGGTGCCCGATCCGGTGGTGACCCAACTCACCCTGGAGCTGAAAAAACACGGGATCCGCGTCTCCGGCTGGTTGCCGGCCAAACGCTATGGAGAGCTGCCAGTGATCGAGCCGGGCACCTATGTGGTGGGGGTGAATCCTTTCCTCAGCCGCACAGCCACCACGCTGGTACGCCGTAAAAAGGCTAAGCTCATCACCGCTCCTTTTCCCATCGGGCCGGATGGCACCCGCGCCTGGATAGAAGCCATTGCCCGCGAATTGGGGATCCCAACTCAAGGCTTGGCAGAGCGGGAAGCGGAAGTGTGGAACCATCCCCAGGTTCGGGATTATCGGGAGCTGCTGCGGGGCAAGAGCGTTTTCTTCATGGGCGATAACCTGCTGGAGATCTCGCTGGCCCGTTTCCTGGTGCGCTGCGGCATGACGGTGCAGGAAATCGGGATCCCTTACATGGACAAACGCTACCAAGCGGCTGAGCTGGCCCTCTTGGAGCGCACCTGCGAAGAGATGGGAGTGCCCAAGCCCACCATCGTAGAAAAGCCGGATAACTACAACCAAATCCAGCGCATCAAGGCCTTGCAGCCGGATCTGGTGATCACAGGTATGGCCCACGCCAACCCCCTAGAGGCACGGGGGATAACCACCAAGTGGTCGGTGGAGTTCACCTTCGCCCAGATCCACGGCTTCGGCAACACCCAGGCTCTGCTGGAGCTGGTGACCCGACCGCTGCGGCGCAATGCTGCCCTCAAAGGCTTGGGTTGGGAGCGGCTGGTGCGAGAAGAAGCCCCTGTCTAACCTTCCGGCTCCTCATTGTCAAACAGTAGACCGTCTAGGTGATCTGGCAGTTGCTGCCGGTCGATCCAGACCATGCCCGCCAGAATAGCTTCGGCCTCGTTTTGAAAGTAGCCGTAGGCTTTGGTGCCAATCTCCGACTCGCAAGAGCCATCTTGCTGGAGCAGTCGGCAGCGAAAGATAAACCCCTTCTCTGTAGCTTGGGTGGTGATGCTGATACATTTACGCTGAACACTGCTGAACATCACTGTTCAACTATGCAGCGATAGCATTCTGTTTGTTTCCATTCGCGTCAGCGGGACGGAGTCCGAACAGAATGGCGGTATCCCGCAAAGCTTTGAGTAGAATACCCAAAGCGCAGTTTCCGTGTCGTCTTACTACCAATTTTCTGCTTTGCTTTGGCTACCATGTTGGCAGACTCGAAAGTAAACAGAAAGATCAACTGGTAGTAATCCGTACTGAACATATTATACATTATTTTCAGTATAGTTGAGCTTATTATTGACTAGAGTCATGCTCCAGTTGCGGTGGATGTGCTCGGCCATAGCAGGGATCCCGGCTCGCGAGGGGGTAATTGTCAACTCAGAGGGTGCTCAACACCTCTCGCGCGGCGGCTAGAGTTTTCTCCACATCGGCCTCTGTGTGGGCCAGGGAGGTGAAGCCGGCCTCAAATTGCGAGGGCGCCAGATAGACTCCCCGCTCCAACATGCCGCGATGGAAGCGGGCAAATTTCTGCAGATCGGAAGTCTTGGCCTCTTCGTAGTTGCGCACCGGGCCGGCAGTAAAAAAGAAGCCAAACATGCCGGGCAGATAGCCCCCGCACATCTCATGCCCCGTTTCCCGCGCGATCTGCAATAGCCCCGTCGCCAACTTCTCGGTAATCCGCTCCAGATACTCGTAGGTGCCCGGGCGGCGCAAAATGTCCAGTGTCTGGATCCCTGCTGTCATGGCCAGGGGGTTGCCGGAAAGAGTCCCTGCCTGATACATCGGCCCCGCTGGAGCCACCATTTCCATAATTTCTCGCCGACCGCCGTAGGCCCCCACCGGCAGGCCGCCGCCGATGACCTTGCCCAGGGTCGTTAAATCGGGGATGACCCCAAACTTGGCCTGTACACCGCCATAGCTGATGCGAAAGCCGGTCATCACCTCGTCAAATACCAGCAGGGCCCCGTACTTTTGGGTGAGATCTCGCAAGCCTTCCAAGAAGCCCGGCTGGGGGGGAATAAAGCCGGCATTGCCCACCACCGGCTCTAGGATGACTCCGGCAATGGAGTCGGGGTGCTGTTCAAACAGGGCCTTGACTGCCTCCAGGTCGTTGTAGGGAGCCGTCAGCGTAGCGCTGGTAGCTGCCTTGGGCACCCCCGGCGAGTCTGGCAAGCCCAGCGTGGCCACCCCCGAACCGGCTTTCACCAAAAACATGTCCGCATGGCCGTGGTAGCAGCCCTCAAACTTGATCACCTTTTCCCGACCGGTATAGGCCCGCATCAGGCGCAGCACCGCCATGCAAGCTTCGGTGCCGGAATTGACAAAGCGCACCATCTCCACACTGGGCACCGCCTCAATGACCCGCTCCGCCAGCTCATTTTCCAGAACGCAAGGGGCGCCGAAGCTGGTGCCTTTCTCCAAAGCTCGGCGCAGAGCCTCAATGACCTCGGGGTGAGCGTGGCCAACAATCGCCGGCCCCCAACTGCCGATGTAGTCGATGTATTGGTTGCCGTCCACATCCCAGGCGTAGGCCCCTGAGACACGGTCGAACACGACGGGATCCCCGCCCACCGACTTGAAGGCGCGCACCGGAGAACTAACCCCCCCCGGCATGAGACTTTGTGCCCGGGCAAAAATCTGTTTGGAGCGGGCGGTGTTAAACGAAGTGGAGTGGAGAGTGCTGGTCATAGAGCAGGAGCTTTCAACGCATTACCAAGGCTAGCAAGCAAGGGAGCTTTCTGGTGAGCCCTTTTACGGACCCTGAACCTACAAACCCATCCCTGCCAGTGTGTCGATCACCTGCTCCAGGATCAGGGTGAGGTTGGGATGGGAGGTCTCGAACAGGCCCAGCGCCTCTCCAATGCGATCTCTATGCCCTTGGCTCGGTTTGCTCTCGGTCGGGGATCCCAGCTCGGCCAGCACCGCTTCCACTTCCTGGCGAATGGTGGCAATTTGCTGTCGCTGCTTTTCATCCAAGCCAGGGGTTTTTTGCAGCTCAACATCCAGATCGCGCAGCAGTTGTCGCAGTTTCGATTCGGCCATTCTGTAAAGAGACCTTAACGACTTGAGAACCGATTGAGTTTTGACCACCCTGCCTCAATCATACGGTCTGATGGGTTGAAGCAGGGATCCCTCTATCTAGGGTCTAAGAGCGGGTAAGCGGCGAAGGTTAACTTTTGCAGCCGGGGATCCCAGCATTGGAGCAACTCCCATAGGATGGGCAGTAGCCTTGCTGTCTAACCCCATGTCTGAGCTGGCATTGGCCCTAGTAGGGGCGGCGGTTGCTGCTGCCCTTTTCGTTGGGATTTTCGTCTGGGAACAAAGACGCAGCCAAGAGCTGCTGCAGCGGTGGGCGGCAAAGCATGGCTACTCCATTTTGAGCCAGGAGGCGCGGTATTGGCGGCTGGGGCCTTTTTCTGGGAGCACTTCCAAGTATCAACGGGTGTTCCACGTGTGGATACGGGATCCGTGGGGGCAAGAACGCACCGGCTGGGTGAGGTTAGGGAACTGGTGGCTGGGGCTTTTGTCGGATCAGGCTGAGGAGCGGTGGGAGTAGGCTGGGATTGAACCACAGAAGGGGAAAGCAATGAACGGGATCAGGGGTTGGAAAGGGCTGAAGGGGGTGGCGTGGCTGGGCCTGGTACTGGCGGTGGCCCTGTTGGGTTGGAACGCAATCGCTGGAGGCGGAGCGATGGCCAGTCCCGCTGAGGGATCCCGAATGTTGACGGTTACAGGGCAGGGATCGGTCTCCGTAGAGCATGACTCTAGTCAATAATAAGCTCAACTATACTGAAAATAATATATAATATGTTCAGTACGGATTACTACCAGTTGATCTTTCTGTTTACTTTCGAGTCTGCCAACATGGTAGCCAAAGCAAAGCAGAAAATTGGTAGTAAGACGACACGGAAACTGCGCTTTGGGTATTCTACTCAAAGCTTTGCGGGATACCGCCATTCTGGTTGGAAACAAACAGAATGCTATCGCTGCATAGTTGAACAGTGATGTTCAGCAGTGTTCAGCGTAAATGTATCAGAACTCCATTGCCCTCATTCGCTTAGGGGTAGTCATTCAAGGGGAGACGGCGCAATCGGTACAACAACAGGTGGCAGAACGCTCAGAGCGGCTGGTCAATCGCCTCAAGGAGCTGCAAGTAGGCGCTCTACAAACCACCGGCATTTCCCTCTACCCGCAATACGACTATCGGGATGGCCAACCTCGCCTAACGGGTGTACAGGGGCAAAACAGTCTGCAATTCGAGGTGCCTGTGGCCAGAGCTGGGCAAGTGCTGGACGAAGCTGTGGCCGCCGGAGCCACCCAGGTGGAATCGGTCAGTTTCCGGGCCGACGATGCCACCCTGTTGGAGGCGCGCAGCCGCGCCCTAACCCAAGCCGTGAAAGATGCCCAACATCAAGCCCAGGATGTGCTGGGGGCCTTGAACCTGAGCATCCGTTCCGTCGAGCGCATCCAGATTCAGAGCGATGGCTACATGATCCCGCCGCCGATCCCCTTTGCCCGCGCCGACTATGCCCGTCTAGAAACGGCATCCACACCGGTGGAGGGGGGACAGCAAACCATGCGCGCCCAAGTCACCCTCGAGCTCCGTTACTAAGCCTCTGCTCTGTTGCTGGAATGATTCACAAATGTTCACCGCATGGATTTCAGCTCTCCCGCCAAAAGATTCCTACTCAGGGCAAGCCTTGGACAGCAACAGACACCGGCTCCGCAATGATCTGTCAATAATCCAATTACTTGGTTATGGTCATTCCAAACTAGATTGAGACACTCCCCAGGCGTTCCGCACTGCTGCCCAAGCGCTCCGCGCTGCTTCTGGAAACCACCCTCACATCCAACCCCTCCCCCAGAAGGAGTCAGCCCTCACCCCCAACCCCTCTCCCTCTGGGAGAGGGGAGTTGGGAAGCGATGCAACAGAAATGTTTCATTCCTGTTTATTTAAATGACTATAATTTAACCAACTCGGCAAAGTTGAAGCGGCTGCTGTTTGCTACCGCATTAGAATAACGATGGAAAGTTGCGGGTAGTTTGCTTTCCCGGATTTTCTCGCCATCCTGCCTCAGTTTGTCTATGGATCCCAGACCGGAGAGCGCTAGTGCAGCTCCTGCGCCTGAGAAGGCGAAACTCGTCTCTGGCAGAAGTCAAGACGGCAGTCTGCAAGCCCGTGTACTGATTGTGGATGATAGCTACATGGTGGCAGAGATGCTGTCCAACTTTTTGGGCAAGCAGGGCTGCAGTATTTCTTATGCTTTGGATGGCCTCTCCGCGCTGGAGCAAATTCGCCGCCAACCCCCAGATCTGATCATTGCCGATTGGGTCATGCCCTCCCTGAACGGCCTAGACCTGTGCCGTCAACTGCGGCAACTGCCGGAATATGCTTGGGTGTACTACATCATTATGACTGCCCGCGAGGGCAACGATAGCATGGAGCGGGCTTTGGAGGCAGGCGCCGATGAGTTTCTCTCCAAACCCTTTCAGGCTGCAGAGCTGCTGACGCGGGTGCGGGCAGGGCTGCGCATTGTAGAAAGTCGCCGCCAGCAATATCTGCTCAAAACCGGGCAAAAATCTCCTCCCTCTCCCCCCAAGTCGATTGGTTTGGAGGTGGGTAGCCGTCAAGATTTGGTGGCTCGTTTGCCGCTGCGGGTGGCCCAGGCCCGTGCCCAATCCGAACCCCTCAGCTTGTTTGTGCTGCGCTTGGCCAACCTCGGTTCTCTGGCACAAGGGCTGGATGCTGACGGTCGGGCTGATCTGCTCAAACTGTTTAGGGAGCGTTTGGCCAATAACCTGCGCGATGGAGACGACCTGTTTTGCTACGACGAGGGGCAGTTTATCATTCTGCTGCCGGGGAGCACCTTGGCTGCTGCGCAAATGGCTGCCGAACGCTGCTGTCAGCGGATGATTCAGGATCCCTTTGTGGTGAATGGGCGGGCGCTGCCGGTACAGCTCCAGTTTGGAGCGGCCAGCCTCATGGACAGCGATGACCCCAAGGGGGTGGCTCTGTTGCGTCGGGCTGCCCAGGCTATGCGAGATAGCAGGAATGTGCACAGCTCGGTGGTGACTGCTCCCCATCCCATCCCAGTTTCCGACCGCGTCAGCGGAACGGAGTCCTCAGAGCTGCTGAAACGCCTGCAGCGTCTGGAAAAAGAAAACGCCGAACTGCGCCGAGAGCTGGAGACTCGCCTCAGGCAGATTGAGGATCTCCGCCAACACCATCAAGAGCTCAGCCAAAAAATGCAGGCTTCTGCACCGGAACTGTCCACAGCGGGATCCCTGGCCCATAGACCCTTCCGCTTGCGGCGGCGAAAACTCCGGCAGCTTTGTCTGAAGCGTCAACTGAGCCGCAGAAGACCGCGCCTGGCTTTGGGACGGCTGAGCAGGTAGTGATGGGCTGAGCGAACGACGGGAGAGACACAAAGGAGGTGCCAAAGGCCATGGCGAGCATTCTTTCGAGCATTCTTTAGGGTCAAATGGCCGGATCTGGGAGCTGGAGACCGGCAGGAAGATGGTTCCTAAATAACATTGAGCTCATCTTGACGGCGGTAGGAATAGGGGTGATTCTGCTAAGTGGTTTTGTGGCCAGCCGCAGCGCTTTTTCGCTAGAAACGGCAACGGCGGTCAGCGCCACTCTGGTAGGGGTCGTCTACGGGATCCTCTTTTGGCTGTTGCGACGGCGGCAGAGACAGGTGAGGCGGGAGGCAATCGGGCAAATTCGGGAAATGCTAGAAGATTTGGGCAAAAACCGCCTGCAAACCATCAAGATGAGCTTATACATGGTGCAGATCCATCAACCGGAGCAGGAAGAGCGAACCCGAAAAAGCTTTGACCGCGTTTATCAGATCCTGGCGGAGATGAGCACCTTGATCGACCACATTTCGGAAGAATCGTTGGCCGACTGGCGCCATCGCTACCGGCAGACTCTGCAGCGGGTTGAGTCGGAGTCTCAGTAGTTTTTAAATCGTCTTTAAATCTTGAGTGGCTTAAGGGATCCCTTGAGGAGTTGGCTGAGCCAATGGACGGTCGGATTTCGGGAAGCACCCAATTGCTCGGTCTAATCGGGGATCCGGTGGCCCACAGCTTATCCCCAGCCATGCACAATGCTGCTTTGGCGGCTATGGGGGAAAACTATTGCTATGTGCCGTTTCCGGTGGCTCCAAAACACTTGGCGGCGGCGGTGGCAGGGCTGGCGGCCATTGGGGTGCGGGGGTTTAATGTGACGATTCCTCACAAACAGGCCATTCTCCCTTTGCTCGATCAGATTGAATCGCGGGCAGCAGCGGTGGGGGCGGTGAATACGGTTTACCCCTTGCCAGAGGGCGGGTGGGCGGGCACCAATACCGATATCGATGGCTTTGTGCAGCCTTTGCTGGGTCTGGAAAAAGGGATCCCCACCCTCATTCTGGGATCCGGGGGGGCAGCGCGGGCGGCCATCCAGGGCTGTTTGGAGTTGGGGCTGGGGCCGGTGCGGGTGGCGGGGCGATCCCCCAACTCATTGCTGGCCTTGCAACAGACCTGGCCTCAGGTGGAGACGGTGAACTGGGCGGAGTTGAATTGCTACCTGTCTCAGACGCGGCTTTTGGTCAACACCACCCCCGTGGGCATGCACAAGCCGGGATCCCCTGGCGGTCAGGAGCTCTCTCCCCTGAGCCGGGAGCAACTGGGCCTGCTGTCTCCGGGTGCCATCGTGTACGACCTGATCTATGTGCCGGATCCCACTCCTCTGCTGCGGATGGCCGCCGAGTTGGGACATACCCCCATCAGTGGACTAGAGATGCTGGTTCACCAGGGGGCCAAGGCTCTATCGCTTTGGCTGGGAGGCAAGCCTGTGCCAGTAGAGGTGATGCGGCAGGCAGCTCAACACCAGTTGGCCCAGGTTTAGGGTCACTCCAGGCCAGTTGGAAGCCCTCTCTCAAGGTGTAATGAGATAACAACAACTACCGGGCTAGCAATCCAAGGTTGTTTCCCGCTCCCAGGGCGTGATCTGACGGTTGTATTCCTGCCACTGTTGGCGTTTGAGCTTGAGGTAGGCATTCACAAAGGGATCCCCAAGCCTGCTACGGAACAGGGTGTTTTGGTCTAAATGGTTGAGGGCTTCGACCAAAGAGCCGGGCAACGTTTGGGCATTGGGGAGGGGATCCGTGTAGGTGTTGTTGTCGCAGCGGGGGCCAGGATCCCGTTGGTGTTGGATCCCGTCTAGACCGGCGGCAATGAGACCGGCAGCCAAAAGGTAGGGATTGGCAGCAGCATCGGCCAAACGCAGTTCAAACCGCCCGGCATCCGGGATCCGAATGGCGTGGGTGCGATTATTGCCGCTGTAGCTGATCGTATTGGGAGACCAGGTGGCCCCAGAGAGCGTGACGGGGGCATTGAGGCGGCGATAAGAATTGACCGTCAGGTTGGTGAGGGCACACAAAGCAGGTGCATGGTGTAGCACCCCGCCGATGAAGTGATAGGCCAGTTGAGAAAGCCCCAATTCCCCTTGGGGATCGGCGAATAGGTTTTGCTCCCCCTGCCAAAGAGAAATATGGGTGTGGCAGCCGTTGCCCGTCAGATGGGCAAAGGGTTTGGGCATGAAGGTAGCTCGATAGCCATGCTTTTCGGCAATGCTTTTCACCATGTATTTGAAAAAGGCGTGGCGATCAGCCGTAACTAGGGCATCGTCAAACCGCCAGTTCATTTCAAATTGGCCGTTGGCATCTTCGTGATCGTTTTGGTAGGGATCCCAGCCCAGCTTCTGCATGCCATCGCAGATGTCTCGGATCACCGAGAAACGCCGCATCAAACTTTGCTGGTCATAGCAGGGCTTGGCCTGCCGATCCCGCTCATCGGAAATGGCCCACTCTTCTGGCGACAGAAGCATGAACTCGCATTCGATCCCCGTCTTGACTTGAAAGCCCATGGCTTCTGCTTGGGACAACACCTGCTTCAATACCCAGCGGGGGGTTTGTGGCAAGGGATCCCCGTTGACCTGAATTAGATCGGCAGGCATCCAGGCCACTTCCGGCTGCCAGGGCAGTTGAAACAAGCGCTCGCGCTCCGGCTGGGCAAAAACATCGGGATCCGCTGGAGTCAAGTCCAACCAGGCGGCAAACCCGGCAAATCCAGCCTGACCCTCTGCCATGAAGTCGATAGCTGAGGCAGGCACCAGCTTGGCCCGTTGGATCCCAAGCAGGTCGGTAAAAGAGAGCAGAAAGTAGCCGATCCCTTGGGCGCGGGCAATTTCAGCTAGAAATCGCAGGAGCCCCGCACTGTACCCGTAGGGTCAGTGTCGGGAGGAATGCGGAAGTTATGATAGAACCATGACCCAAGTCCTGA